>JAGGUP010000021.1 GCA_021158405.1 Bacteroidales bacterium | reverse complement strand
GCCCTTTTATTTCATCCACATCCGGCCTTTCTAAGTTTCCAATAAATTGACGCGCATAGGCCGAGAATGTTTCCATATATCGGCGCTGACCCTCTGCGTATATCGTATCGAAAGCCAAAGAAGATTTGCCACTTCCGCTTAAACCAGTGATAACCACTAATTTATTTCGCGGAATTTTAACATCCATATTTTGGAGGTTATGAACTCTGGCACCGTAGATTTCAATAAAGTCTTCTTGAGTAGTCTGTGTAATTTCTGTATCCTCTGCTATATTCTGCCCCATCAAAGTGTAAAAAGATTAATTTGCAAAAGTGCAAAAAATTTAGCTTGGAAATGGGCTTGTGTTACAAAGAAAAAAAGATAAGATTAATTAAGGAACTAGAATTGTATAAGTTCGTCCAGATTTGTTTGCTAGATAAGCTTGTCTAATCCAAGGATTGTATATTTTAAACTCTTTATAGCTTAAATCGAATGATTTTGCAAAGGCTGGAATATCATTAATAGCGGTGTCTATAGTTATTTTTTCAAGCTTAAAAGGTTTGTATAAACCTTTTTTCTGTAAATAAAATCCATAATCTTCGGGTTTTTCCAATAGCGATTTTATGGCTAAGATACGATATACATATCGGCCAGTTTCTTCTCCAAAAATCATATCGTAATAATTATCTTCTTGTTGGCGTTCAAGCTCTTTTGTCATTTTGTTCATTCCTGCATTATAGGATGCTGCAACCAAAGTCCAGTCGCCATATTTCTCATAGGCTTTGTTCAAATATTTGCAGGCAGCTTCTGTTGCTAACTCCAAGTCATATCTCTGGTCGATATCATCATTTACTTCCAGTCCATATTCTCTGCCTGTATGTTTTAGAATTTGCCAAAATCCGGTAGCTCCTGACGGAGATACCACATTGTCTAATCCGCTTTCGGCAACAGCAAGGTATTTAAAATCATCAGGGATATTATTCTCTTTTAAAATAGGTTCGATAATAGAAAACCATCGATGTGCTCTTTTAATTAGGAAAATAGAAGAAGAATGAAAATAGGTATTCACCGTAAGTTCTCGCTCCAATGCTTCTTTAACGTAAAACCGATTGAGAGGAACTTTTTCATCGGCAAATTTTATATTTCGAGGAATTTCTACTGCAAATACTTTAATATTTTCCTCAAAGCCATCTGCATATTCATCGGGTGATATTTCGTATGTATTGTTAAAGCTAAAACTAATTAGGATTCCTATGATGAGACTAACAGCTATGGTAATGACATTCGAATTTTTCATTTTTGCGTTGATTTTACTTATTGATAAATCTTTAAAATGGGCTTACAAAATTGTTAAACAAAGGGCCAATCTTATCTTTCTCCGAAAGAACTGGTTGAATGCCATTTCCCCAGTCGATATTTAGATCAGGATCGTTCCATTGAATACTTCCTTCAGAAGCTTTATTATACACATTGGTACATTTATAAGAAAAAACAGTGTTGTCTTTTAAGGTGATAAACCCATGAGCAAATCCGGGTGGAACCCAATACATAAATTTATTTTCTTCAGTTAATTCAATGGATTCCCATTGCCCGTATGTAGGCGAAGATTTTCTTAAATCGACAGCCACATCCAAAACGGCACCTTTGACTACACGCACTAATTTCCCTTGAGAAAAAGGAGGTCTTTGAAAATGCAATCCACGCAGCACTCCTTTATTCGATTTAGATTCATTGTCCTGAACAAAGTTTTGATCAATTCCATGGGACAAAAAGAATTCTTTATTATAAGATTCGAAAAAATAACCGCGATCATCTCGAAAAACAGTGGGTTTAATAATGAGTAAATCAGGAATTTTGGTTGTAACTATTTCCATATTTGTTTTTTATTTTTAAAGTTTAAAGATGCAAAAAATATCCAAATAAGAGGGCTAATCTTGAATTTTTAATGCAATAATTTTTATAAGAAGAATAGATAAAGTTTCTAAAGGTGATTTTCTTTTTTTTATATCCACTCCTTCAGATTCGTTTTATTTGTAGTTTTAACCTTGATGAAAACAAATATCGAAATAGATAAAGGGGCTGGGCCATGTTTTGGTGTTCAACGGGCAATTGGAATGGCTGAAGGATTATTAAAGGAGCGGGAAGAGCTTGCTTGTCTGGGAGATCTAATACACAATGATGAAGAGATTGAGCGTTTGAAAAAATCCGGATTGCATATTATTTCCCATTGTCAATTGGCTGAACAGAGTAAAAAGGAATTGCTCCTTAGAGCCCATGGCGAACCTCCATCTACTTTTCGAATTGCTGCTAATTTTGAGATTGATTTGGTGGATGCCACATGCCCAATAGTAAAGCAATTGCAAAAACAAATGAATGAAGCTTCTAAGAAAATGGAAGAGCAAAACGGGCAACTTATTTTATTCGGTGATCTTTATCATGCAGAAGTTATGGCTTTGAAAGGATATTGTCGAGGTGACTTGCATTGTGTTAGTAAAGTGGAAGATCTCGCTTCCTTGAACTCTAAAAAACCGACTATGTTTTTCTCACAAACGACTAAATATCAATCCGATTATCATGAAATAATAAATGCATTTAGGAAAAAAAGAGTAAAGGAGCATGCATCCGATTTTTCTTTAGAAGTGATTGATTCGGCATGTAAACAGGTGGCAAAACGCGATTTGCAATTGGTCGATTTTCTTAAAGATAAAGAGGTGCTCATTTTTGTGAGCAGTAGAAAAAGCTCAAATGGAAATTATTTATTTAATGTTGGAAAGAAGAAAGTAAAAGCAGCATATTTTATTTCAAATCCCAGTGAACTTCAAAAATCGTGGTTTAAGTTTTATCGAAAAATTGGTATCTCGGGAGCAACATCGACGCCACTTTGGCTTTTGGAGGAAACAAATTTGCGTTTAAGGGAGATGCTAATGTGAGCATATTGTTACTATTTTTGACATACTATTACGATAGTTCTTCCCAAAATATACTATCTTTGATAGAAAATAAATCTTATTTTCATGTATCTTAAACAGCTCAAACTCACCAATTTTAAAAATTATCAGGAAGCCGAATTGCAGCTCTCTCCTCGAATAAATTGTTTTATTGGGCAAAATGGAGCAGGGAAAACCAATGTTTTAGATGCTATTTATTATCTATCTTTTTGCAAAAGCTATTTCAATCCAATAGATTCGCAGAACATTCGTCATGAAGAGGATTTTTTTGCTATTCATGGCGATTATGTTCGGAAAAAAAATGAGATGGATAAAGTGCATTGTGTGTTAAAACGCTATCAGAATAAGCAGTTTAAACTGAATGAAAAAAAATATGATCGTTTGGCTGATCATATTGGACTTATTCCGTTGGTAATGATATCTCCCCGCGACAGTGATTTGATAAATAATGGGAGCGAGGCACGTCGAAAATATATTGATGGTGTAATTTCTCAATTTGATCGGAATTATTTAAATAATCTGCTTGATTATAATAAGGCTTTGGCACAGCGTAATGCACTTCTAAAACATTTTGCTGAGCGTCGCTATTTTGATGAGATTGCCTTGGAAATATGGGATGTAATATTGATAAAGCTAGGCCATGAAATTGTGGACAAACGAAAAGCTTTTGTGGATGAATTTACTCCGATTTTCCAAAAATATTTTGCATTAATAAGCGGTGGAAATGAAACGGTTGAATTAAATTATCAATCAAACCTTTGCCAAGCACGAATGGAAGATTTGCTCAAAGAAAATCTGACAAAAGACCGAGCTGTACGATATACTTCAGTTGGTGCTCATAAAGATGATTTGGAATTTCTGATTGATGGATATCCAATAAAAAAATTTGGTTCTCAAGGGCAACAAAAGTCTTATGTGATTGCTATTAAACTGGCGCAATTTGAATTTATGCGTAAACTAAAATCTTTCAAACCTATTCTATTGCTCGACGATATTTTTGATAAACTCGATACGCAAAGAGTGGAGCAGTTGATTCAATTGGTGAGTGAGGAGAATTTCGGACAGGTTTTTATTACCGATACGCAAAGAGAAAGAGTAGAAAAACTTTTTAATGCAACAGAATTAGATCATTGTCTTTTTGAAGTTAATAAAGGCATAATAAAGGAAATAAAGAATGGCAGAGTTTAGCAAAAACAATGAAAAGAAAATCAATCAGGTTTTTCAAGAGCTCTTACGAACCTATGGAATTTCAAGAAAATACGATGAACATCTTTTGAAAAACGAATGGGAACACGTGGTCGGGCAAACCATTGCCATACAAACAAAATCTTTATCTATTGATAAAGAAATAATGTATGTGCGTATGAATTCACCTGCTTTGCGACAAGAATTGGGTTACTCTAAAAGTAAGCTAATTGAATCTCTTAATAAAGCCGTAGGGAAAGAGTTGATAAATGATATCGTGTTTTTGTAAAAAAACAAAATGTCACTCTATTAATAAATTATAAGAATCTAAATTTATTTTATGAAAATTTATATTGTTATTTTATCGCTCTTATTATTAGTTGGTTGTCAGGTGAATAAAAATAAGTTAAACCAAGAAAACAACAATTATTCATTTTTTGTGGGTACTTATACAGATGGGGATAGTAAAGGTATTTACAAGTATCAATTGCAGCAAGATGGTGAATTGAAACGTATTGGTCTAGCTGTAGAATCAGTTAATCCTTCTTTTTTAGCGATGAGTGCCAATAAAAAATTTCTACTTGCAGTGAATGAAATCAATCAGAATGGTGAAGGTTCTGTTGAGTCATTTTTAATTCAAGAGGATAGTTTAGTGTTTATAAGCAAGAGATCATCCGGTGGTGAACATCCATGTTTTGTAAGTGTAAATAAAGCTGGTTTTGTTTTGACAGCAAACTATTCGAGTGGGAATGTGGGTCTGTTAAGGTTAGATAATAAGGGAGAATTGACAGCTTTATTGGATGTAAATCAGCATTTAGGAAGTGGAATAAATGAACGGCAAGAAGCTCCGCATGCTCATTCAATTTGGTTCGAATCTGGTAATGATACTATAATTTCTGCTGACTTGGGAACAAATGAACTTTGGTTTTCTCATCTAGATACGATACAACAAAAACTAATTTCCATCAAACCCTATAAACTTAGTATGGCACCGGGAGCTGGACCTCGTCATATAGCTTTTCACCCAAATGGAAAATGGATTTATGTTTTGAATGAGTTAGCTTGCACAATAACATTAGTAGAAAAAGTTGATAATGATCAATACAAAATGGGCAATTCCATTTCAACTCTGCCAATTGATTATAAAGAACTAAATACGAGCGCCGACATACATATCACTTCTGATGGAAAGTTCCTTTATGCGTCTAATCGAGGGCATAACAGCATTGTAATTTATAATGTAACAAATGATGGATCTTTAAAAATAATTGGCTATCAGTCTACTAAAGGAAATGGGCCTCGTAACTTTTCCTTGTCTCCAGGTGATAAATATGTGTTAGTAGCCAATCAGTATACCAATAATATTGTTGCTTTTAAACGTGATAAAACCACAGGTCTTTTAACTTATATGAGCCAAATTGAGGTGCCATCTCCTGTTTGTATTTTGTTTTAATTAAATTTGATAATCTGAAAGAATAAAAGATAGATGGGAAAATCACCTAAAAAAAAGATAACTAAAGAAGGCTTACAAAATGTTTTCAAACTCTGGGGATATATTCGACCCTTTTGGAAAGAATATTTGTTGGGTATGTTTTTTTTATTGGGTTCGAGCCTTGCAAATCTGGCTTTTCCAAAATTGCTGGGAGATATCGTAAAAGCAGGAGGTCAGGGATTGCTTGAGCAAACACTTAATCAAACTGTACTTTTCCTTATTGTAGTACTTATTATTCAATCTGTATTTT
>JAGGUP010000038.1 GCA_021158405.1 Bacteroidales bacterium | reverse complement strand
TTATATCGGTTATTTGGGATTGTTGTTGGTATTAGCTCAAAAAAAAAGCGTATTTCAAACAGAAATACGCTTTTTCATCATTATTAATATCTTCTTATTTAACAATCTCTATCAATTCAACATCAAATTTAAGTGGAGAATATGGCTTAATAACGGCTCCCGCTTGACGTTCGCCATAAGCAATACTGGAAGGTAATATAAAAGTTGCTTTTCCACCTACTTTCATCATTGCAATTCCTTCGTCCCAACCTTTAATTACTTGTCCTTGACCAAGAACAAACTCAAAAGGTTGATTTCTATCCACTGAAGAATCGAATTTTGTTCCATCAAGCAAAGTACCCGTATAATGAACTTTCACTTTATCACCGGCCTTGGCTTGTTCGCCTTCACCTTCTAAAGTAGAAATAAAGTACAATCCAGTTGATGTAGGTTCTATGGTAATTTCATTATCGGCAATATATTTTGCAAGTACAGATGCTTCTTGTAATTTTAAAGCTGTTTTTTGAGCTTCATCATTTTTACGTTTAGCTTCTTTTTCCAAGTCATTCTCGGCTTTCGTTTTCACTCCTGTTAAACGAACAAAATAATGAAGAGGTGTATAAGGTTCTATCATTCCCTGACGACCTGCTTCTTTAAATGCCAAGGCAGAAGGAATAAGCATTTCTGCTTCATCACCTTGTCTCATCATTCCCATAGCTTGCATTAAACCTTCCGTATCAAAACGTTTTCCATATTCAAAACTACCAGGACGACTTGCTTCAATAGAAGAATAAATTAGGTTTCCATCCAATTTTCTAATTTCAAAATCGAAAGTAAGGAACATTCCTTCTTTTACTCTACGACCAGTACCTTTTTTTATTTTGTTAAAAAACAAACCACTTTCCAAAGGTTTAACAGTCCAGTTATTATCGGCTTTAAATTTTTCAATTTCAATTTGCTCAGCAAACTTACGTGCATTCACAAAAGCAGCGCGTTCAGCATCAATTTCTTCTTTAGTTTGAATGTTTTTTATATTAATATGGAAATGAACTTCATTATCCTTTAGGAAAAGTTCTGGTATTTCCGGAGCATGTGTTGTTTTCAAAAAGAAAGAATCTGCACGAATAATAAAATTAGCGCTATCTCCTTTACTGAATAATGCAAGAGCTTCCCACACATCACCATCGAATTCTTTCGCACGGAAAGGCATTTTCATCATATGATCTGGCAATAATTCGCTTTTAAATAAAATAGAATCTGCAGAACCATAATTCATTTCCATAACGTAAAACTGACCACTATCAGCTTTTATATCTTTTAACGAATCTACCCGACTGATTACTTGATAATAAATACCACTTTTTGTTTTTTCAAAGTCAGGATGTGGATTATTACAACCCACAAAAAATGTGACAAGAAAGAGGAAGAATCCACTTGTTTTTAAAATATTCCAATTCATTTTGTTTGTTTTTATTTTTATTTTACATCAATTAATTCTACTTCAAATACTAAAGGTGTATAGGGTGGAATTTGACCACGACCTGTACCATAACCTAAATCCGATGGAATAAGCAATAATGCCTTTCCTCCTTTTTTCATTTTTGCAATACCTTCGTCCCAACCTGCAATAACCTGACCTTTCCCTAATTCAAAATCAATGGGTCGTCCACGGTCATAGGAAGAATCAAAGAGTGTACCGTCAAGAAATTTACCATTATAATGAACACTTACGTAATGCCCAACTTCTGCCTGCGGACCCTTTCCTTTACGAATAGAAACAAAATACAGTCCACTTATTTCAGGATTCACAGAAATATTATTTTCCAAAATAAACACATTTAGTTCGGCTTCTTCTTTTTTCAAACCATCTATACGCATTTTTTCTTTTTCCATTTCCAGTTCTTCGAGCGATTGTACATTGATCATTCGTATATCGAATAAAATTCGACTATCCTCATCAATAAAATCAGGCAACCTTGATAACCTGGCATTTTTTAACAAAAAAGAATCTGCTCGGATAACAAAAGTAGCACTATCACCTTTACTCATCATAGCCAAAGCTTCATTAATATCTCCGGCAAATAGAGGTTCCACTATCTCTAAAGGAATTGTTTCTCCATTACCATCAAAGAGTAAGGAATCTTCGTTCGTCTTATAACGCATTTCTATCGTTATAAAATCACCAATCTCTGCTTTTCGATTGTTTGTCTTCTCATGAAATTTATAAAGTAAACCTGAATCTCCTTCTTTAAAACCCGGGTAATCACCAAAATAGCTACATGAAGTTAATATAGAACTTCCAAAAGCAATACTGATTAATACTACTCGCCATTTTTTCCAGTCAATTGTATTCATCTTATTCAAATCCAATTAGTTAAATTCAAAATTATAAATCTGCTCTTTCGAGCATCCAATTTCCTTCGCCCAGCTAACCAAAGACAAAATGCGAAGGTAGAATAAATCGGGATTTATCTCCTGATTTATAAACAAAATCCCTTTATACACTTTCTATTACACTATTTCATTCAATGAGAACTACAGCTGAACTTCAGCTAACTGATTTTTATATTGAGATAGAATTTTATTTAATTTTTGAATAGTTTCTTCCATAGTGACAAAACTATTTCCACCAGCAGCATTTCTATGTCCGCCACCTTCAAAATACTCACTTGCTATTTCATTCACTGCAAATTTTCCTTTTGAACGAAAAGATAATCTAATCGTACCCTCTTTTTCGGTTAACAAAACAGCGGCCACAATATTTTCAAGACTCAAGGCATAATTCACCAAACTTTCAGTATCTCCATTTTGATGATTAAACCGATCAAGCTCGGCTTTTGACAAAGAGATATAAGCAAAACGCAAGATATGATTTACAACCAATTTTTCGCTAATAGCATATCCTGTAAGACGCAAGCGACTTTCTGTAAATGCACTATAAATCCGTTGATTAATCGCCTGAATATCGATTCCTGTATTGTACAAGAAGGCGGCCATTTTGTATGGTTTATCACTATTAATTGAAAAACTAAATGAGCCCGTATCTGTAAGAAGACCAACATATAAGCCTGCTGCTACATCTTTGTTAATTTTATCCAGTTGCTCTGAATCTTCAATAAATCGAAAAATCATCTCTGCAGTCGAACTTGATGAAGTATCCGAAATTATCACATCAAAAAGCCCATCTGGATTTGGATGATGATCAATTAAAATTTTTATTGCTGATGCTTTATCTAATAAGGTTTCTAATCCAGCACCGGTTCGATGAAAAGCATTATAATCCACAGCAAAAATAAGATCGGCACTGTCTATTTCACTTTCTGCTTTTTTGGTATCATTATCGTATATAAGTACCTGCTCGTAACCCTGCAACCATTGCAAAAAACCAGGGGCTTCATTGGGACTAATGACTATCACCTGATGACCAAATTGCGTTAAATAATGATATAAGGCTATACACGATCCTATTGTGTCTCCATCCGGATTAGCATGTGCTGATAATACTATTTTCTTAGGTGTTAAAAGCTGATTATTAATATTTTGATATCTGTTGTATTTCAAGTTGTTAAGTTATATTTAGATTCATTGAATTGAAAAACAAATGTAAACTTTTTGAGACAATTAGTAAGCAAGTTCGCAGGATAATGCTTACTTTTACGGCTTAAATTAACAAAAATTAAGACAATGAGTGCAGATATTACTTTTACTATGATTAAACCTACGGCATTTAAAAATAATTGCACGGGGAAAGTTCTATACAAAATCAATGAGGCAGGCTTTAAAGTGGTAGCAATGAAGATTACCCGTTTATCTAAAAAAGAAGCTATGAAATTTTATGAAGTTCATGCCGGCAGACCTTTTTATGATGAATTGGTTAATTTTATGTCTTCAGGACCTATCGTTGCTGCTATTCTTGAAAAAGAAAATGCTGTGGATGCCTATCGTACGCTTATTGGAGCAACAAATCCCGCCGAAGCTGCTGAAGGGACTATTCGTAAAGAATGTGGAACAAATATTGGTGAAAATGCCGTACACGGTTCAGATAGTGATGAAAATGCGGTTATTGAAGCTTCCTTTTTCTTTTCTCAAATAGAAAGATTCTAATACTTAATCACAACAGAATATACTGCCATTTGAATAGGGATTTTATCCATTGTATTCAAGTGGCTTTTCATTTTTGTGGTATATATACCCGAAAACTCCCATTTTTATATAAAACCATAATTTTTTCAATCCCCTCATCAGTTGTTAATAGAGAAGAGGAGGCGTTTTTTTGATTTTCCTCTTTTTGCGTTTCAATAATGGGATTAGTAAGGCCTTCCAAAATCTCCGTTTTCAGTTTCTTTTCCTCAGATTTACTTTCAGTATCTACAATTAATGTCTCATTTACTTGCTTAAAATCTGGCTCAGTCGTCAAAATTTCCAATTGGGAAGGCAGCTTCGCTTTCTCTTTTTCCCCATTATTAAACATTTCACCCTTTCCATTAAGTAACCATTCTATGGAGATAGTTGGAAAGTGCTCCGTAATTTTCAGAATAAAATCAAGACTGGGTTTATTACGTCCCGATAAGATATGCGAAATGTTTGATCGTTGTACTCCAAGCAAATCGGCAAATTGGGAAGCTGTCAAATTTTTAACCGAAATTAAATTTTTAATCCGTTTTATCATAGTTGATTTTTGTAAACTATTAAATGGTAATTACAAAAGTAAACAAAAATAGTTAGCAAAATCAACAAAATAGAATGTTTACATTTGTAACATTACATCCGATCTATCAAATAGTTAATTTATTACTATAGATATAGTATATAATATACTGTATTTAAATGCTTTATATTATTTATTCAAATACTTATTTTTTAATTGGTAAATTACCTTATTACATTGAATAATACGTTTATATATATTTTATATTATACTGATATTCTGTATTATATATTAACATATACTTGATTTTATAAATTATAGCAACAATGTTAACATTCTAAACAAAAAAAGAGTGTTTTTAGTCATCATATTGATAGTTTACATTTGTAACATTACGATATAATTATTTTCTAATATAGCAAACCAACTTTGAAATAGTAGATTATAGAAAAAGCATAGAATTTCCTTGCTCCTATTTGCTATTATTTTGGATAAGAGCGAAAATCAGTTTTACAAAAATTCAATCTCACTTTTAGGAATAATCCGAATTTGATTTACGCTCCTATCCAAGGTAAAGTTCGGGCATAAAAAAAAGAGCAACCAAATTGATCACCCTTTCCTTAAAAAATAATTTTGTCTAGTTTAGAACAATTCGTGTTCCACAATCGCTATGTCCCAATTCAGCAGCTTGCGTAATAATACATCTTGTCCCACCGTTTTCTATAAATTCTATCGCAGCTCTAACTTTTGGAGCCATACTTCCTTCGGTAAACTGTCCATCAGCCAAATACTGTTTAGCTTCTTTTACTGTAATTCTATCCAGAGCTTTTTGTTGTGGAGTATTAAAATGTATATACACTTTAGAAACATCGGTTAAGATATAAAATTCGTCGGCGCGAATTTGAGAAGCCAGCAAGGAGCTTGCTAAATCTTTATCAATAACAGCATCTATTCCTTCCAAACGTTTTCCATCAATATAATGCACAGGAATTCCTCCACCACCTACAGTTACTACAATTTGACCATCTCTAGCTATTTTTTCTATAGTTTTTCGATTATTAATACGAACAGGTCTTGGTGATGCAACTACTTTTCTATAACCTCTACCACGAGGATCTTCAGCAAAAACATCTCCACTATCTTTAGTAAGTTGTTTGGCTTCTTCCTTTGAATAGTAAGGACCAATTGGTTTTGTGGGGTTCTTAAAAGCCTGATCATTTTTATCGACTAATACCTGAGTAATTATTGTAATAATATCACGCTCCATATCAGCTTTATAAAGCACATTACGTAATTGTTGTTCGATCATATAACCAATGGAACCTTGGGTTTCAGCAACACAAACATCGATAGGCATTTTAGGTATTCCAAACGTTTTTTCTCCGGCTTCGTGTTGTAGCAAAACATTGCCTACCTGAGGTCCGTTTCCATGACCAATAACTATATCATAACCTGCTTGAATTAAGTCGACTAAATGTGTACATGTTTCATAAACATTGGCTTCCTGCTCGCTAATTGTTCCTTTTTGATCACTTCTTAATAAAGCATTTCCACCAAATGCTACAACGGCTAACTTATTCATTTATTTAATTTTATATCGTAATTTTTTTTTATTTTTTAAGGAATTTGCGAAGTTAGAAAAATTCACGTCTTTAATCGCGAGTTTTTATTGAAATTTATCAAATTACCTACTATTAATTAATAAACCACAAAAATCCTCATTTCCCAATTCAATAATTTATAATAACTTAGCAAAAAAACACAGTTCTCATGTTTAATTTTTTTAAAAGTAAAATTTTCTGGGCTTTTATTATAAGTCCATTATTGAGTTTATATTTTATCTTTTTTTCAAATTTAGCACCAGAAAATCCACTAATCGGTAAGACTTTAGGTATTGCCTTAATTATGGCTGTTTGGTGGATAACCGAAGCTGTTCCACTGGCTGTAACTGCTTTGATACCAGTTGCCGCTTTTCCTTTATTAGGGATCATGAACGGAAAAGATGTTTCTTCCACTTATTTCAACCATATCATTTTTCTTTTTATTGGAGGCTTTCTTATGGCTTTAGCCATGGAAAAATGGAATTTACATAAACGGATTGCCTTAAAAATACTTTTGCTTATTGGAGGAGGGCCAGCGAAGATCTTATTTGGTTTTATGTTTGCTACTGCGTTTTTATCGATGTGGATATCGAATACTGCAACCGCCATGATGATGGTTCCAATTGTGCTCTCGGTTTTACTTAAGCTGGAAGAAAAACTAAATAAAAAAGATGCTGCAAATTACTCCATCGCCTTACTTTTGGGAGTAGCTTATAGCGCTTCTATTGGAGGAATAGCCACTTTGGTGGGCACTCCACCGAATCTTTCATTTGTTAGAATATTTAGCATTATCTTTCCCGAAGCTCCTGAAATAAGCTTTTCAGATTGGTTTATTTTTGCTTTACCTCTCAGCATTATTATGTTTATTTTAATCTTTGGATGGTTGTATTTATTGTTTCGTCCCCGACAAAATGGAGTGACATTCTCAAATGAAATACTCAAAGAAGAATACAAAGCCTTAGGGAAATCTACTTTTGAAGAAAAAACAATTTTTATACTCTTTATTATTCTGGCTTTTCTTTGGATAAGCCGTTCCGGCATTTCCTTTGGAGATTTTAAAATCAATGGTTGGGATTCTTTTTTTCCAAATCGTACCTATATCAACGATGGGACTGTTGCTATTTTTATTGCTCTTATATTGTTTATAATCCCCTCCCGAAATCGGAAAGGAGAAAAAATTCTTGACCAAACAATAATTCCCAAATTACCTTGGCATATTGTATTACTTTTTGGTGGAGGCTTTGCTCTGGCAAGCGGGTTTACTCATTCTGGTCTCAGCTTGTGGATTGGAGAACAAGTACAATGGCTGGGTCAGTTTCATCCATTTTTTAATTTATTCGGAATTGCTGGCATTATGTCCTTGTTAACCGAATTGACCTCAAATACTGCCACTACCGAAATGTTTCTGCCCATTTTAGCAGGCATCGCTGTAAGTATAAAAGTGAATCCATTGTTATTGATGTTACCGGCTACTTTTGCAGCCTCACTTGCTTTTATGTTGCCCGTTGCAACACCACCAAATGCAATTGTTTTTGGAACAAATAGAATAAATGTAATGCAGATGGCGAAAACCGGAATCGTATTGAATATACTCGCTGTTATTATCTTAAGCCTATTTGTTTACTACTATGGTAGTTTTATTTTTCATATTGATATGAATCAAATGCCTGATTGGGCTTTACAAATGACTAAACCTAAATGATACTAAATCGTTTTTGAAACAATTGTGGCAGCTAGTCTATTTTAATAATTTTCTTACTTTCAACTTGTTTTTGATTGCCAAGACGAAGAAAATAAACTCCATTTTTATAGCTTTTAAGTGAAAGCGTATATTGACTCATAGCAGAATTTAAATCTTCCCTGAATAATACACGACCTTGCATATCAAGTAATTCAAGCCAATCGTACTTATATTTTTCCTGATTCCACCGGATAATAGCATCGCTAGAAACAGGATTAGGTATTATTTCCAAAGAATTTCCTGAAAAGAGATTATCAGACAAATTCAGGAGCAATTGAGCACTTGAAAAATCCGGAATGCCATATCCATATAAATAATCAGGATTATTGTATTTAGAGGCGCTTTGTTCAACCGCATGAATAAGTTCCATATTGTTGGCATTTGGCCTAGACTGCCACAAACAAGCCATCATACCGGCAATTAATGGAGAAGAAAATGAAGTTCCATTCCCAGTAGTAATTCCGTCAACACTCGAACTTCCCAATACTACGTTTCCTCCTTGTGCAGCAATATTCGGCTTAATTCTAGAATCCCATTCAAATCCATACGAACTAAAGGAAGTAATAATTCCCGAAGTATCTACAGCTCCAATAGTAAAAACACTATCGCCATCAGCAGGTGCAATAATGTATTTCCAAGAATCATTACCAGAATTCCCAGCAGAATTAACAACCAAAATTCCTTTTTTTGCAGCTAGATCAGCGGCAATTGTTACCGGCGTAGTGTTTCCATCCAAATCGGAATAGGGATGATCGTAAATAGTATCATCAAATTCCGTATATCCTAAGGATGAATTAATTACATCGGCTCCAACACTATCTGCAAATGCGGCACCTGCCATCCAATTGTATTCTTCTATTAAAAATTCAGAGCCCGTTTCTTCTGTAAGTAATAGCCAATAACTTGCGTTTGGAGCCGTTCCTAAAAATATTCCGGGGATTGACCCACCCATAATGGATAAAACACTCATTCCATGTGTATTATCCCTAAAAACATCTTCGGAAGGATTAACAAAATTATAAGTACCCAGAATTTGGTTATTATCCCTAAGTGAATTAAAAATTGTTCGCTCATTAACATTTGTAAAACCAGCATCCAATACCGCAATTACCATGCCATCGCCTTTAAAACCTGCTTCATGCAAAGGAATCCCATTCACCATATTTATCTGATTATAAGCATCTCCATACACAGGATCCGCCTGACTTGACTTTAATCCACCAAATTCCTCGTTCTTAAATTTATCTCCAGATTTATAGCTATTTAAACGTTTATTGATTGGATCAACTTTTGAAACATATTGCAAATTATTTATCGCATCCAAAACTGTCGTTGATTCCGTTTCAATAATAACCGCATTGATCCATTTAACCTGAATGATAAGCTTAGCCCCTGTATTGGCAATTCCTTGAATATATACCTGATCAATTGGAATATCCAATTGATCAATTTCAATTCCGTACTTCGTACGCCGATCGAGAGCTCGTTGACTTAAAAATTCTTCCGGCTGAGATACGCTGTAAGGAGATTGATCTTTATCTGTAAATTGTACCAAATATTTGGTTGGTGCAACTTGAGCAAATCCTTGAACAGCAAACCATATAAAGAATATAAAGATGAACTTACGCATAAGATAAAATTTTATTGTTTAATCAATTTTTTTCTGTAATTTCCATTTTCCGTAATTATCTGGCAAATATATATACCAGAACTTAAAGACAAAATAGAAATACTTTCCTGATTATTCAATTTCCCAGCTAATACTTCTTTTCCTTGAAGCGAGAATATTTTCCATTCTAAAACTTTTGTTTCTTTTGGAACTTCAATCGTGATTTGATCATTTGCTGGATTTGGAAATAATTGAAAATCAGCACTTAATTCTATTGGCGAATGAATCCCCGTAAGATAATCGTCTGTAATTACTGCATCAGTATACAATTTATATGCCCCAGCAGCTAGGTTGATAGTCATATTTACATCCGTAACTACAAGTGTTGAACCACTGTAATACTCATACCAAGTGCCAGCATGCGAAAAACTACCGACAATATTTCCTGAAACAACTCCAAAATTGCCTAATGCAACTGCATTCAATATCGAACTATTAAGTTTTACTCTTTTCAAAGCATTATTGACATCTAAATTAAAATCCGTAGTTTCAAAAACATCTAACTTTGTTTTTAAAATGGATGTTTTAGCTACGAAATCATGTAAGGATTTATTATTTGTAACGAATTGGTAAGACCATACAGGTGGTTTATTACCCACTCGTCCATTATAATCAATAGAAATATCATAACCCAGTTCTTCAAATTGCCACAACATTTTCGGACCGGGAATCATAAAATCAAATAAAAAACCTAATTTCATTCTTTCTAGGCCGATAGATTCTTCTGTAATATCATAGCTTGCTCCGTCGTTATTTCCCCAGGTATTTGTATAAAACATTTGGCGCTCTTCGTCATGACTCTCCATATAAACCACAAGGTTTGGATTATTCCAACCACGTTTTTGATACGAAGCCCAATCAATATTAGAATTTCCACTGGCAGTATATCCCATATGAGCTTCCTTGAAAGAGCCATTCATATTCCCCCAAAGCATTAAACCGTTATTAGCAAGTTCCTTTTCTTCACTATTATCGGCAAAGTGCTCAAGAATAACATAATTTTCGGGATCAGTCTCCCAAATTTTATTCGCCATTCTTTTCAAAATTGCAATTCTGCTGGCATCATATGCCCAACCATTACCTGAAGTATTGGTAAAACCTTTTGTAAAATCGAATCTGAATCCATCGACTTTATAATTATCTATCCAGTATTTATTAACCCGATCAACAAATGCTTTTGTATCCTTACTTTCATGATTAAAATCGTAACCCCAATGGTATTCTGTATTTGGTGATACTGTATTAAACCAAGGATTATTTGCTGCTGGCCGATCATTTGCATTATCCCAATACATATGAACCATAGGATTTGAGCCATAAGAGTGATTCAATACCATATCTATAATTACGGCCATTCCATTTTGATGACAGACATCGATAAATTCCTTTAAATCGTCTTTAGTACCATAATATTTGTCAGGTGCAAAATAAAATGCAGGATTATAACCCCAGCTTTCATTGCCTTCAAATTCATTCACTGGCATCAACTCGATCGCATTAATTCCTAAATTTTTAAAATAACCTATTGTATCTATTAATGATTGGTAAGAATGCTTATCAGTAATATCTCGAACTAAAGTCTCGTAAATAACTAAATCCGTGATCTTTGGTTTCTGAAAATTTTCAACTTGCCAATTGTATTCCGTTTGTCCAGTGGTAAAAACCGATGCAACTCCAGTAGTCTTGAGTATAGGATATTCTGGCAAATTCGGATACGTCTCCTCCTCTATCCACTTATCGTTCCATGGATCGCTCACTTGATCGGCATAAATATCTGCAAATCTATCTTCACCATCAATCAAATATTGATAAATATATGCTTGTCCGGCAGTTAAATTATTAAGTTGAATCCAATAGCGTAAACCATCGGGAGTTTTTTTCATATAAACATTTTCGTTTAATTCCCAATCAGAAAAATCGCCAATAGCAAATACATCGCTTTTATAAGGCGCATACAGACAAAGAATAACGGTATTGTCATTGATATAATTAATACCATCCAGAATACCAGCAGGCAAATCCTCAGTGACTTGTGTTGGACGCACAAAATAATAAAATGAATCTTGAATCCTATCTACTGCATTATTAGCATATGCAATAGTTTTTACCCAAGATTTTCCGCTTTGAGAAACTGTAATTGTAGCGTCTAAAACATCTTCGGTAATTACAGAAGTATACCATTTATCATTCACATATAATGCAACACTATCAGCACCTGTAGAATTTGCTTTAATAACAATTTGATCATTCAATTCAACGAGTAAAGCATCTGATATTGGTAGTTCAAAGCTTACATTTAATCCGGCTTCATAAACATCAACAAATATATCGCCACCTGTAGATGTTTTCCCCTCCCGAGTGCCCCCTGCACCATCATTAAAGACAAAAGCCATTTTCAAAATAGTTTCACCAACAGGCACACCATAAAATTCTCTTATTGACGGACTTATATTAATTTTATATAATCCATTCCCTATAGGAATTAATTTTGCTTTATCAGTATTTTCGCGCCAACCGGCAATAGTATATTTCCAATCGCTACCTGAAGCGCTGAGATTTGTAATTACTCCGGTATGAGCGTAAATATCGCCAGTAAATCCAGCTAAAGCAGCATTTCCTTCAGCAGTATTGTATGTTATAACGACGGCATTCTCTGCCAATGGAAAATCAGGATCAGTAACTATTATTTGTGCTAGTATGCTAGTATGCATTAATAATGCCAGCAACAAATAGCCAATCATTTTAAATCTCATATATTAAATTCTTAGGTTATGACAACAAAAGTAATATAAATATGGAAAGGTTTTTCAGGAAAAACTATTGATGAGTGTTATAAAAAAAAGGTGTTTTTATTTCTGAACTAAAGCAGAAGTACTTGAAATATCATTTGTAAGTGCCGTGATTTTTTCAATTACGCGAAAGAAAGTTTCCCATTCTGATTCATCAATATGAGAAAAGATATAATTGTTGTATTCGAGAACCATTTTTTTCGATATTTTTTTAAGTTCTAAGCCTTTTTCAGTTAAAAAAAGGTTAACTACTCTCCTATCTACCGTATCTTTTTCGCGATATATCAGGCCTTTGTCTTCCATCGTATTGAGTAATCGACTTAAACTAGTAGGTTCGATTCCCATATTAGGAGCAATCTTAGTTACCGGAATTCCTCCCTTTTTAACATTGATTAATACATAGCCAATGGCTTGAGAAAATCCATTTTCATCGGTTAAGCGATTGTACATTTTGGCAATTGCCTGCCAAGAGGTTTTCACTTGATATCCCACAGTTTCTTGTGCCTTCATTCGCTAATTTTAATTTTTTATTATGCAAACATAGTAAATTTACATGTTAAACTAAACAATATTTAACCATACTGCTTAACAGTATATTATCTTTTTTAAATTCCTAATTGATGAGTTTGAGCAAGTCTTTTTTGATTAAGCTCCAATTATCTAATCCTCGATACTATTTCTTTATAGAGTGGGATTCTAGCATTATTGAAAAGCAAAAATAAAGTTGAGCAAAACTATTACCCAACTTTATTTTTGTGGATGAACGATAATATGCCAAAGCTATTTTCCTTTCACTTCCCGAAAAACCAAAACTTATAATCCTGAATTAAAGGATTATTTATGCTTTTTTATTTCGCTTCCTATCGTGCTCATTCAATAAGATCTTACGAATACGCAAACTTTTAGGTGTTACTTCCAAATACTCATCAACACGGATATATTCCATCGCCTCTTCCAAAGAAAAACGAATAGGAGGTGTTAATAATACTTTATCATCAGCACCTGATGAACGCATATTCGACAGTTTTTTAGTTTTGGTCACATTAATTACCAAATCATCCTGGCGAACATTTTCTCCAATTACCATTCCCGCATAAACAGGCTCATTCGATAAAATGAAAAAAGAACCTCTATCTTGCAATTTATCTATTGAAAATGGAATTGCTGTTCCTGTTTCCATAGCGATTAACGCGCCATTACGAACACCCGAAAATGCTCCTTTTAGCGGTTGATATTCATAAAAACGATGAGCAATTACCGCTTCTCCCTGAGTAGCTGTAAGCATACTATTACGCAAACCAATAATCCCGCGCGATGGAATCTCAAACTCCATATGCGTACGATCCATTTTGCTCTCAATATTCTTAATCTCTCCTTTACGCATGGTGACCATCTCAATCACTTTACCGGAAAGAGCTTCAGGCGTATGCACAGTTAACATTTCAACGGGTTCATGTTTAACACCATCAATTTCCTTAATAATAACCTTGGGTTGACCTAATTGAAACTCATATCCTTCACGACGCATGGTTTCAACCAAAATGGACAAATGTAGAATTCCTCTCCCAAATACATTATATGAATCAGGAGAATCTGTTTCTTCTACACGTAAAGCCAGGTTTTTTTCAATTTCTTTTAATAAACGTTCACGTAAATGGCGAGAAGTTACATATTTTCCTTCTTTGCCAAAAAATGGAGAATTGTTTATAGTAAACAGCATACTCATCGTTGGCTCATCAATTGCAACAGCAGGAAGACCTTCAGGTTCTTCATTATCTGCAATAGTATCTCCAATATCAAAATTTTCGATTCCTAGTAGTGCAACAATTTCACCAGCTTGAACAATGTCTTTCTTTTTTTCTTTACCCAGTCCTTCGAAAACATACAATTCTTTAATTTTCGATTTATGAATACTCCCATCTCTTTTTACTAAGGAAACCGTACTTCCCCATAATAAAGTTCCACGTGTTAATTTTCCTACGGCAATCCTTCCTACATAACTTGAGTAGTCTAATGAAGAAATACGCATTTGGGTAGATCCTTCCTCCACCTTAGTAAGTGGAATATTATCAATTATAACATCTAACAAATAGCTTACATCTGTAGATGGTTTTCTAAAATCTTCTGCCATCCATCCTTCTTTTGAAGAACCATAGACTACAGGAAAATCAAGTTGATCTTCGGAAGCACCAAGGCTAAACATCAAATCAAAAACTTTTTCTACAGCATCATCAGGATCGCAATTAGGTTTGTCAACTTTATTAATTACAACAACAGGCTTTAAATTAAGGTTAATTGCTTTTTCCAATACAAAGCGAGTTTGTGGCATAGGGCCTTCAAAAGCATCTACAACCAACAAAACACCATCGGCCATATTTAAAACGCGCTCAACTTCACCGCCAAAATCGGAGTGACCAGGAGTATCAATAATGTTAATTTTGGTATCTTTATAGCGTACCGAAACATTTTTTGATAAAATAGTGATCCCTCTTTCGCGCTCTAAGTCATTACTATCGAGGATTAAATCAGCCACCTCTTCATTTTGTCTAAAGAGTTGAACCTGATGTAAAATACGATCAACTAAGGTTGTTTTCCCGTGATCGACGTGGGCAATAATTGCGATATTTCTTATTTCAAACATTCTCAAATTTTTGGACTGCAAAAGTACACTTTTTTAATATACCAATGTTATGGAATTTAAAATCATCTAATAAATTAATATTCAGCCATTTTATTGCTTAAAATATAGCAAAAAGAAAAAGTTTTCAAGTGCAAACGTTTGAAAACACAAAAGTCCAAAAATGTCAGCTTTCTCTAGCTAATTGTTTGTATTTTTGACCATTAATTTGAGATATTAACCCATTCTAAAGTCTAATATGCTTAAAAATGATGCCTTAAACCGGCTCTATTCCAGCTTTAATCAACTTTATCCAAACGATTACACGGCACTGCTAGATTCGTTCATAAATGATTTAAATGATTTAAAATCAAGACTATTACCTTCCGTAACAACATCGGATTGGTATAAAGATGTAACCGTTTATTCTCTATACGTTGATCTATTCAACAATGATTTTAGCGGACTTACGGAGAAAATGGATTATTTAAAAGATCTGGGAATTAGCTGCTTATGGCTTTTACCCATATTAGATTCTCCAATGAAAGATGCTGGTTTTGATATTAAAGACTATAAACGAATCCGAAAAGATTTATTCCGCCTTCCGGATACAGCTTCACCTGAAGAGGAAAAAATATTATTTAAAAAGTTTCTAGACGAAGCTCATAACAAAGGATTGAAAGTTATTTTCGACATTGCTATGAACCATTCTTCCATAGATCATCCTTGGTTTCAAGAATCCAGAAAAAGCAAAGACAATCCTTATCGGGATTATTATATTTGGAATGAGAACATCGAAAAATACAAAGAAGCTCGCCTTCTATTTAAAGGCATGTGTCCAAGTAATTGGGAAAAAGATGGCGATTGTTATTTTTTTCATCGATTTTTTGAATTTCAACCCGATTTGAATTACCGCAATCCTAAAGTTTTGCTTTCTATGTCGGAGAATTTATTGTTTTGGATGGAACAGGGCGTTGACGGATTTCGAGCAGATGCCATTCCTTATATATGGAAAGAAGAAGGGACGAATTGTGAGAATCTTCCGAAAACACATACTGTTGTTAAGTTTTTCAGGGCAGTTTTAGATTATGTAAAGCCCGGTACTTTAATGCTTGCTGAAGCCTGTCAAAAACCAAAAGATGTTGTAGATTATATCAAAACCGGTGATGAATGTCATGCAGCTTACCATTTTCCTCTCATGCCTCAAATGTTTAAAGCCATTTCCAAGGAAAGTACAGAGCCAATCTTAAATGCTTTAAGTCCGCAAATCACTCCCGTTATTCCAGATGATGCTCAATGGTTTACATTTTTACGTTGTCACGATGAATTGAGTCTGGAATTAGTGTATGTAAATGAAGAAGACCGTGCCTATATTCACAAAAATTATTGCCATCAACCTGAATGGGATTTCCGTCTTGGAGAAGGGATATCGGCTCGTTTATCAGAACTTTTTAAGTTTGACGTTGAAAAAATCAGCCTTGCTTATTCTCTTATGCTTAGTCTACCAGGCACTCCTGTCATCTATTATGGCGATGAATTCGGTAAAGCAAATGATGATGCCTATTATCATGAAATGATTCAGATGACGGGTAAAAATGATACTCGCTTTCTAGTTCGAGGAAAAATTGACTGGAAAGATGTGGAAAAGCAACTTTCAAATGAACAATCATTCAATGCAAAAGTGTTTAAACAATTAAAAAATCTTGTCAATACACGTAAAAAACACCCTGCTTTTGGCCGTGGAAGTATCGAATGGATTGGTACAGAAAAATCAACCAAATCAAGCCTCTTAGCTTTTAAAAGAAAATATAAAGAAGAGGAATTGTTGATTTTGCATAATTTAGGAAGTGAGGATCAATTATTTGAAATTCAATTGAATACTTCTGCAGATATGCTGAATCAAACTTTGAAAACAGAAAATGGAAAATTGATTGTGCCTGCCGGATCATTTTATTGGATAAGCAGAAAACAATGGATCGATTAAAAAAAAAGATATAAATATTAAACAATGTCAAAATTAAATTTTAAAGCCGTTGTCTTCGATCTAGATGGAGTAATAACAAAAACTGCCTTAGTCCATGCAGCCGCTTGGAAAAAAATGTTTGATGATTATTTAATTTCACGCAAAGAACGTTTTAATGAAGTATTTAAACCCTTTACTCATACCAATGATTACTTACCTTTCGTTGATGGCAAACCACGTTATAAGGGCGTTTCCGACTTTTTAACTTCTCGCAATATCGTACTTCCCCTAGGCGATCCAAATGATCCTCCCGATAAGGAGACTGTTTGCGGCTTAGGCAATAAAAAAAACGATGCATTTAACGATGTTCTTGATAAAGAAGGTGTTGAAGTTTATCAAAGCACAGTAGATTTTATGCGTTTTTTAAAAAACAATGGTTTGGGTGTTGGTGTTGCATCCTCAAGTAAAAATTGCCGGAAAGTATTAGAAAAAGCGGGTTTAATGCCTTTGGTTGATACCGTTGTCGATGGTACGGATTCTGTTCGTCTCAACTTAAATGGAAAACCGGAACCCGATATTTTTACAACTGCTGCCGATAATTTAGGCGTTTCCTATCACGAAAGTGTTATTTTTGAAGATGCTGTGTCGGGTGTTCAGGCAGGAAAAGCCGGGAATTTCGGTTTGGTTCTAGGACTGGCGAGAGAGGGAAATGTACAAGAGCTTAAAGCTGCCGGAGCTGATATTGTCGTGGAAGATTTCGATGATCTAAAGGTTGAAGGACTGATAAAATGGTTTGAAAATGGCCTCGATAAAGAGGCTTGGTCAATTGCCTATCACGAATATGATATTAACAATGAAAAAAGTCGCGAATCGCTTTTAACTGTCGGAAATGGATACTTCGGAACTCGCGGTGCAATGGAAGAAGTTTTTGCCGACGAAAAACATTATCCCGGGACTTATATCGCCGGACTCTATAACCGATTAAAATCTCCCGTTGGAGATCGCGAAATAGAAAACGAAGATTTTGTGAATATTCCAAACTGGACAAGCATTCAATTTAAAATTGATAACAGTGATTGGTGGGATTATAAAACGGCCAATTTTTCGCGATTTAGCAAAAAACTTTGCTTAAAAACGGGCGTTTTCTCAAAAGAATTTATTGTTGATTTAACTGATGGAAAACAATTTAAAATAGAATCGTCACGTTTTGCCAGCATGGATAATCCACATTTGGGTGCTATTCAATATGGGATTACAGCTTTAAATTTTAGTGGTAAAATTACTTTCCGTTCCGGAATTGACGGAAATATAGAAAATCATGGCGTCAATCGCTACAATTCTTTAAATCAAAAACATATAGAAGCTATAAGCCAAAAATCTAAGGAATATTTTGTTCAAGTAGTAGTTAAAACCGTTCAATCTAAAATAGATATAGCTTTAAGTCAAAAACAATCCTTTTTTATTAATGGGAAAACTGCTTCTACTCAAATCTCACCTATTGTTTCAGATGGACAGGCTTTTACGGAGTTTAGTGTTCTTGTAAAAGAAAATGAAAGTGTTTTTCACGAAAAGATTACGAGTATATTTACTTCAAAGGATAAGGGCATCACAAATGTGAAAGAAGCTTCAGAACAGGAACTGGATAAAGCATTATCTTATAACCAACTTTTAGAAGCCCATAAAAAAGCCTGGAATACGCTTTGGAAAACCTATGATATTCAAATAGATGGCGATCGTTTAAGTCAGAAACTTATTCGTTTGCATACTTATCATATGCTTGCATCTGCTTCACCACATAATTCAAACATTGATGCAAGTGTAACAGCTAGAGGTTTGCATGGCGAAGCATATCGTGGTCATATTTTTTGGGACGAACTTTTTATTCTTCCATTCTATACCCTACGCTCGCAAGAAATTGCAAAAAGCTTGTTAATGTATAGATACAGAAGATTAGAAGAAGCCAAAAAATACGCTAAAGAATATGGATATAAAGGTGCGATGTTTCCTTGGCAAAGCGGTAGCGATGGTCGTGAAGAAACCCAAATTGTCCATTTAAATCCGCTCACAGGTGAATGGGGCGATGATTATAGTTCTCTACAACGACACGTTTCTTTAGCTCTCGCTTATGACATTTGGGAATACTTTAATAGTACCAACGACAAAGCTTTTATGGAAGAAGCCGGAACGGAAATGTTTCTGGAAATATGCCGTTTTTGGGTTTCAAAATCAAAGAAAGACATAACTACAGGTCGTTATAGCATTGATCAAGTAATGGGTCCGGATGAGTTTCACGAACATGCCTCTAACAGTCCAAATGGCGGATTGAAAGACAACGCTTATACTAATATTATGGTTTCGTGGATGTTAGAAAAGAGCAAAACTATTTTGGCTAGTATTGGCTGTGATATTGAGGAAGATATTCTTACAAAACTCAATATTAATTATCAAGAATTATTGCTTTGGGAAGATATTTCCAAAAATCTAAATCTTGTTATTTCTGAAGATGGAATTATTGCTCAATTTGATGGATATTTTGAGCTGAAGGAATTGGATTGGGATGCTTATCGCGAAAAGTACAAGAATATTTACCGGATGGATCGCATCTTAAAAGCGGAAGGCAAATCAGCCGATGACTATAAAGTAGCCAAACAAGCCGATACTTTAATGACTTTCTATAATCTACCTGAAGGAGAAATAAATAGAATCCTGACTCGTCTAAATTATTCGCTTCCGGAAGATTATTTAAGTAGAAACTTACATTATTATTTGAAACGAACTTCGCACGGTTCGTCATTGAGTCGTGTGGTACACGGACAACTTGCTCAATTAATTAACGATGAAGAGCTCAGTTGGAAATTGTATAAAGAAGCTTTGGGAAGTGATTTTATTGATATTCAAGGAGGAACTACCGGAGAAGGAGTTCATTCTGGGGTAATGGCAAGTACGGTTATGTTAGCCATAAGTACTTATGCCGGAATTAATTATCATGGGGAAATACTTGAGATAAATCCACATCTTCCAAAACAGTGGAAACAAATAAGCTTTAAAATTGAATTTAAAGGTGTGAAATATT
>JAGGUP010000168.1 GCA_021158405.1 Bacteroidales bacterium | reverse complement strand
ACGCTGATCATGATGGTTCTGCTTCACCAGATCGCGTTTATCGTTATTATTCTATGTTGATGGATCATTTTCAAAAACCAGATAAGCATATTGTTCATTTCCATACAACACGTGGTTGGGGATTGGCTAATGTTTTAGCAGCTTTACAAGCTGGGATGACCAATTACGAATCGACTATGGGTGGAATTGGTGGTCAGCCTGCTAATTTTGTTAGTGGTGTGCCTGTTGCTGGAACTGGGAAATATTATTATAAAGATCCAAATTTAGTAGGTTTGATTTCTACGGAAGATATGGTGGTGATGATGGACGAAATGGGAATTGAAACCAATCTAGATATTGATAAAGTATTGGAAATTGGTGCTATGGTAGAAAGAATAGCTGGACGTAGATTGCGTTCCGAATCTATTCTTAACGGTCGTATTCCAAAATCCTTGACTGGGAATTAGAGAGAAGAAAATTAGTAAATAAAACCTATTTTGAATTCTCTTGACAGGTTTTTTATTGCACAATAATTTTCTCCACTTTGAAAAGTTGACTTTCGCTAGTGATCATAAGGAAATAGATTCCTTTGTTTAAATCAGGGATATTTAGATGTACAGAATTATATCCTTTTTGACTTGTAATTGTTTGATTTAAAATTTCCTGACCGCTATTGTTAATTAGCTTAAGTGTGAGTTCATCCTCTTTTTCGCTACCAAAATCAATGTTCAGGATAGGCGAATTTATAGGGTTAGGATAGGCAGTTAAATCCGTTTTCGTAATTTCTTCTTCAGGTAAATTAGGTATAGCAGCGGTTTGCATTCTTTTCATTGTTGGTTGAGACCATTCAATATTGATTAATTTTTCTGATGCCGATGAATTTGCAAAGTTGATATTCGCGCTGAATTGTGGAGAAACTGAAAGTAATTCTGCATCAGCGGTTATATTTAGGCTGAGGAAATAATTAAGGAAATTTTCTGGAATTTCCGTAGTGTTTAAATAAACATTTACTGTATTTCCTGATTTCTCAAAACCCAAAGATGTATTTTCTCTAACTTCCAAATAGTTTAATATTTCAGCTTGTGGAGCAAACCAGATGCAGTCAGTTCCATTTTCGCCATATTGTTCTGCAATTTGTTGCATATAGCTTTTGAAAGTATCCCAAACCAAACTTCCACCTGTGGGGATTGGAATTATACGGTGTGTAAAATCATTCCACCAGAGATGGTTTCCATTTTGGCTATTATTTGCTATCTGGTTTATTTTATCCATAATATTTGATGGATTATATAAATCATCATACATATATCTGCGAAAAATTTTTGGTTGATAGGTATTGAAAGGGGAGTCGATATCAATTCCCGAATCATATCCCAAATAATCAGATTGATTGCTATAAACGGTTTGCATTCCTAATTCAAAAGCGGGATTGACATAGTTTAAATCGCCACTAGGAACAACGAATTGAGTCATTTCAAATCCTGTTTTTGCTAAAACTGCGTTTTGATTTTCGGTTATCTGGTAGTTATAATCAGTTTCACCATAAGCGGCATGTGAATAACTGTGATTCATCACATCCCAATCGGCAGAAATCATTTCTTGTAATTGCAACCAAGTGATGTAATCAGGTGTGTTGATATGAAGATCGTAGAAAGAGGAGTTTACACTGTTCCAAGCTATTGATCCTCTGAAAGGCACTTCGTTACCGCAACCATCGGTAAAAAATAATCCATCGAAAGATTCGCCAGTTTCTGTAATATCACCTCCATTTAAAAGTTTAAACGCATAAGAATAACCATCTATCTTTCCATCATCAAAAGTGAAACTATAAGCAAAATCTTTATTGTATTTTAAAGGAGCTATTGACACCTCAATATCTCCGGGATCTTGATCAAAAGTAAGCGTTAGAAGAGAATAATCTTCGTAATGAAAATCGTAAAACTTAATGTCCAATGACTTTGAATATGAAGAATATCCATAGGAATCTATCAGTTTGAACATAAACGAATCCGTTTGTTCAGTACTGGTTGAATAATTAAATTGGTAAGGAGCTGTTGTGGAATAATTATAAACTTGTCCATTTACGATAAAATAAACAGTATCTGTTACTATGGGATTTGATTCTGGGATTTGTAACTGAGCGAAAATAGCTCCGTTTTCTCCAATTCCATCGTGGATATTATTATAATGAGTTGGTCCAAACCATTCAAAAGGTGAGGAGCCTCCAATAAATCGCACTTCTTTAATACCAATTTCAAAAGCTCCGGCATCCGCACTGTAGGGAAATTCGATATAAGAAAGATTGCTAAAATCGATAGAAGCATCAAAATCACTCAGTGGGATTTTTACAGTAATCCAATCGCTAGCGTCTTCTGTTATGTATTTATTTAAATACAATATACCCAAAGAAGAGGGGCGAATACGGATGCGATCCCAACGTGGTTGACTGGAAAATGCTTTAAGAATAATTTCTAAGGTATCATTTCCACCTGCTATAACATTTTGAAACTGACCATAAATATATCGATCGTCATAACCAAATTTGAGTTTACGATAACCGGTTTCGGTATTCCAAGTTTTAAGATACAAGTCCGATTCTAAATTTTCGCCTTCAATAAAAGGAATAAAATTTAGGGATTGATTTATCAATACGGAATCGCCATTTGTGGGTTCTAAAAATGAAATAGACAAATCAGAAACAGGATTCTCTGGTGCAGCAGCTGCAAATGACACACTTTCGCTTGTTGCCGTTTGTTGATTCTGCGTTTTCACTATCGTATAAGTTACAAAATTGCCTTCTTCCTGTGGAATATATTCGTGATCGAAAGGCGCATAAATATCGGTGTAAATCAGGGTGTTGTTTACATAAAAGGATACTTCTTGGATATTATTTTCATCGGATTGAGCAGCAATTACTTCGGCTAATAATTGACCGGGGCCGCCAAAACCGTCGTGACTATTATCAATTTTATCCTCGCCAAACCAGCGAAAAATTTGATCGCCACCGGCAAAAATAATGTCTTTAATAGCCAGTTGAAAAGTTCCTGCATTTGCGCTGTATGGAAATTCCATATAATTTAGATTGGTGAAATCGATGGAAGAATCAAAATCGGAAAGTGGAATTTCTATAGTTGTCCATTCATCGCCAATTCCACCAACTGCATCAACATAAGCTTGTAGATTTAAGCTTCCTAAAGATTTTGGACGAAGTCTTAATTTTTCCCAATTGTTAAAGGAACTCAAATTTTTCAAGGTGATAATCATTTTATCATTGCCACCTGCAATCACATTTTTCCCGGAAGCATAAATATTATAGGGATCATAACCAAGTTTAAGTTTTAAATAGCCTGAACTTTGATTTATTACGTGTAAATAAGCGGGTTCATTAGGAGACGCTCCCAATACATCGGCTTGTATTTTTATACTTGAATTAATCAGTACCGTATCATTTGGTTGAGGAGAAACTAGTGCAATGCTTAAATCTACGGGAATAAATTCTTCAAGATAAACTTGATATTCAGTGGATGTTTTGTAGCTATAATCAGTAAATTTAGCAATGGAATAAAGCGTATTCAAACCCAAATCGTTTAGAACAATATTAAATTCATAAGGGTAATCGGAGTCTGTTTCAACAAGTGTATTATTTGCATAAAGTTCAATAGATTCCAATATGTTTTCTGCTTCAATAGCTTCTGCTGAAGTAGCAATCAATTGACCTAGTCCGCCAAAGCCATCATGTATATTATCTAATTTAGAATCACCATACCATGTATAAGGTGTACTTCCTCCGATAAATTCAATTTTTGCGACATCTATTTCGAAAGGTTGAGCATTGGCACTGTAAGGAAATTCGATAAACGCAAGCTGACTAAAATCGATTGTGGCGTCAAAATCGCTCAGAGGAATTAGAATACTTGTCCATGCTGAACCAATTCCGCCAACAGCATCAACATATTTTTTTAAGGATAAAGAACCAATGGCAGCCGGACGAAATCTGATTTTTGACCAATCGGCTGTTTCTGAAATATCGCGTAATACAATTCTTAGATGATCATTTTCTCCTGCGCTAACATTTACTTTTGGAGAATAGAGTGAAGTTGGGTTATTTCCCAGTTTAAGTTTTCGATAACCACTTTCTGTATTTATTACATGAAGATGCGCAGGCTCTTCCGGATTATAATCTACTGATTTAACTTCTATATTTAGTGTAACCGGACTGAAAAGCGTTTCCTCAAATTGCGGACTGGTTAAAATTAAATCCTGTCCATAAATGAAGATATTTATCAAGATAAAATAAAACAGAAGGACTTTTTTTTTCATTATTATGTTATTTCTATGGTTCAATAGCATACAAAGCTATTTTTTTTGAGATAGAAATGAGCTGCTTTTCAGTATTGATTCGTAAACGAAGGCATTCAATACGTAAGTGAGGTAACCAATCGAGTAGAAAGGACTAAATATTTTTTGCGTAAGCTCAGAACTTTATATATCTTTGCAACCACTTTTAGGAAACGAGAGTTTCTAAAGCTAAATAAATTTATTTAAATAAAAGAAAGCGAGTTATTTACTATGATTATTGTTCCGGTTAAAGAAGGCGAAAGCATTGACAGAGTTTTAAAGAAATTTAAGCGTAAGTTTGAAAAAACAGGTGTTGTAAAAGAATTAAGAATCCGTCAGAAGTATACAAAACCTTCTATCATCAAGCGTGAGCAAAAATTAAAGGCGATCTATGTACAAGGTTTAAGGGACGCAATGGACTAAAAATTATTGTGCTTAGATTGAATAGCCTTTAGGGTTTTTTGTAAGTTTACAAATCCTAAGGGCTATTTTTATGTTTATACAGGACTTTCTTAATTATATTGAATTCGAGCGACGTTATTCTGTGCATACTATTAGCTCTTATACCAGGGACTTAGATCAGTTTTCCGAGTATATCAGAGATACTTTTCAAATTGAAAATGCCAAAGAAATAGATTTTGTTTTTATCCGTTCTTGGATTGCTTTATTAATGGAAGAAGGAAATAGTCCCAGAACAGTAAACCGAAAAATAAGCACACTCAAATCCTATTTTAGATACCTTTTAAAAGTTGGGAAGATTGAGGATAATCCAGTTCTGAAGATTACAGGTCCAAAAGTTAGGAAGAAACTACCTGTTTTTATAGAGGAGAAAAGTATGGATTTATTGCTTGCAGAGTTTGTAAATCCAAAATCTTTTGAAGAAGCAAGAGACCTTTTGGTGGTGGAGCTATTTTATGCTACGGGTATTCGACGTGCTGAACTCATAGGATTAAAGTTGAGCGATGTTAATATAGAAAGCAGACTCATAAAAGTTTTGGGAAAAAGAAATAAAGAACGTTTGGTTCCTCTACATTATAGTCTCTTGCCTTTAATAGAAATATATTTAAACTTTAAACAAAATACGTTTTCCACTCATTTTCAAGAGTCTTATTTTTTTCTTACAATAAAAGGAAAAAAGATGTATCCTAAACTTGTTTATAGAATCGTAAATAAGTATCTTAGCAGAGTGAGTACGCAAAAAAAGAAAAGTCCCCATGTGTTACGTCATACGTTTGCGACCCATATGCTAAACCATGGAGCTGATTTAAATGCTGTTAAAGAATTATTAGGACATGCTAATTTAGCGGCAACGCAAATATATACGCATAATACAATTGAAAAGTTAAAAGATATTTATAAACTGGCCCATCCAAAGGCCTAAAAAAGGAGGTTAAATGGAAATTAATATTAATTCAATTCATTTTACTGCTGACAAAAAACTCAAGCAATTAATTACAACTAAAGTAAACAAATTGACTACTTTTCATGACGGGCTTTTAACTGCCGATGTTAATTTGAAGGTAGATAAATCCGAATCACGTGAAAATAAGATAGCCGAAGTGAAGGTTTTTGTAAAAGGAAGTGATTTATTTACAAAAAAGCAGTCGAAAACATTTGAAGAAGCTGTGGATGAATGTTTAGACGCTATGCGACGACAATTGCTGAAACATAAAGAGAAAGAAAGAAATCTCTAAACATTTAAAAATAAGAAAAAACAAGAAAAAAGCTTTGATAATAAGTCAAGAGTTTATATTTTTGCAGTCCTTTTTGAGAGAGGGACTGCTTTTTTGTGTCATCTAGTGCATTGAAAGTGTTGTTATTACTGTGTTTACAGTGTTTGCCGATGTAGCTCAGTTGGTCAGAGCAGCTGATTTGTAATCAGCTGGTCGGGGGTTCGAATCCCTCCATCGGCTCAAATATTGCACTTAAATAGAAGTTTAAATTTATTTTTAAACAAGTTCATTTTTATATATTGAAATATTTTTGGGGAGATTCCAGAGCGGCCAAATGGGGCAGACTGTAAATCTGTTGACTTCGTCTTCGGAGGTTCGAATCCTCCTCTCCCCACAAAAAAAGTTCTTTGAATAAGAAAAAAGTTAAACAGAATCAATTCTGTTAGTTAAGTCCGTCGGCTGGTGGATTTAATTGCTTAGTTCTTAATAATAACGATGCGAGAGTAGCTTTTTCACTTTAGTGGGAAAGCGAAGGCGCGGAATTAGCGGGAGTAGCTCATTTGGTAGAGCGAAAGCCTTCCAAGCTTTAGGTGGCGAGTTCGAGCCTCGTCTCCCGCTCAATTCAGCCGATGTAGCTCAGTGGTAGAGCGCTTCCTTGGTAAGGAAGAGGT
>JAGGUP010000050.1 GCA_021158405.1 Bacteroidales bacterium | reverse complement strand
ACTGCTTAATGAATTGATTCCAAAATCAATCAAAACATTTAAATTCTAGTTATAAAGCCAAAAAATTCTATTTAAAAAACTAAATATTTAGAAATGTTTACTTAACTTTGTAAAATATTTACGAATGTTTCGAAAACCAATTGAACATAATCTATAGAAATATGGAAAAATATTTTGAGCACTTCAGACAACAAACTATTGGAAATGATTTAGAATTTAAAACCCCTTTCGGAAACCAAAAGATGATTTATGCCGATTGGGTAGCAAGTGGTCGTTTATACAGCCCTATTGAAGAGAAAATAAAGAACCAATTTGGACCTTGGGTAGCAAACACACACACAGAAACCAGCGAATCAGGTACACTCACGACCAAAGCCTACCATTACGCTCAACAGATTATCAAAAAACATGTAAACGCAAATACGGATGATGTTTTAATAACAACTGGCAATGGAATGACAGGTGTTATTAATAAATTTCAACGCATCTTGGGATTTAAAAGATATGGCACAAAAGAGCATCCTTTTAATAAATTAGAGGATCTGCCAGAAGAAAAACGCCCAGTTGTATTTATCACTCATATGGAGCACCATTCCAATCAAACTTCATGGGAAGAAACGATTGCCGATGTTGTGGTTTTACAACCAGATAAAAATATGTTAGTAGATAAAAATGAACTAATTAAGAAACTGGAAGAATATAAAAATAGAGAGATAAAGATTGGAAGTTTTACTGCTTGTTCAAATGTTACCGGAGTAAGAACTAATTACCATGAATTGGCACGCATAATGCACAACAACAACGGATTGTGTTTTATTGATTTTGCGGCAAATGCACCTTATGATACAATGAATATGCATCCGGAAGATGAAGCTGAAAGATTAGATGCCATATTCTTTTCTCCTCATAAATTCCTTGGAGGTCCCGGTTCTTCAGGTGTTTTGATTTTCAATAAAGCTTTATACACCAACAATGTTCCGGATAATCCGGGTGGCGGAACCGTTGATTGGACAAATCCTTGGGGACAATATAAATTTATTGATAATATCGAAGCTCGGGAAGATGGAGGAACTCCTGGTTTTTTACAAGCAATCCGCATTGCTTTAGCTATTCAACTCAAAGAAAAAATGGGTATTGAAAAAATACATAAGCGTGAAGATCAATTAATTAAAAAGGCATTTGCCGGATTATCGAAAATTCCCAAACTACATATTCTATCCGAACATGTAAAAAATCGCTTAGGTGTTATTTCTTTTTTTATAGAAGATGTTCATTTCAACCTTGTTGTTAAAATATTGAACGACAGATTTGGAGTCCAAGTGAGAGGTGGATGCGCTTGCGCCGGTACATACGGACATTTTCTATTAGGTGTAACTCCTGAAAAATCGAAAGAAATTTCAGAAAAAATTACTTCCGGTGATTTATCCGAAAAACCCGGTTGGGTGCGTTTATCATTGCATCCCACAATGACAGATGCCGAACTTGACATAGTCATTTATGGTATAGGACAACTCGTGGAAAATTATACCGAATGGTCGAAAGATTATATTTATAACCCGAAATCAAACGAATTTAAACACATAAACGAGGCTCCTGATAAAATCAATATTATTAAGCCTTGGTTTAATCTCGATTAATATTCGTTTATATTGCTATTGCTTTTTCATAAATAAAAACGTATCTTGGTCTGAAAATCAATCCATTGCTAAATATAGTATGGATTTGTATATATTTTCGGCACATTTAATTATTCAATAAGCTAAATTTCTGCATTCAAAAGCTGGAAATTTCCCTTTATTTATGAAAGGCATGAACAAATATCCCATGGCTCGTATTCTCTTCCCATTTATGGGAGGGATTTTAGTAGCTCCTTTCCTACCCTCTAACATTTTGTTGTGGTTGATTATTCTTGTTGGGATATTTTTAGCTTTTATAATTTGGATTTTCATTCCCTCAAAGTATCGAATTTACAAAAGGCGATGGGTAAATGGTCTTTTGCTTACATTTCTGTTTTTCGTTTTGGCAATTATTGGAACTTGGTATAACTCGCCTTCAAATTCTCCTAACAATTATAGAAAATTCAGTGACCCTAAAGCCTTCTTGATCGAAATAAACAGTCCTTTTACGGAAACTGCCAAAACAAATAAATGTTTGGGAATTGTTAAAGCTGTCTATTTTGAAAAGGATTCCAGCTGGAAAACAACTAATGGGAAAATCATTCTGTATTTTCAGAAGCAAGATGAATTTTCGCTTAACTATGGTGACAAAATTATTTCCACCGCAAAACTCAACCAAATTCAGGGTGTTCAAAACCCTTACGCATTTGATTATGGTCTCTATATGCAACGTCGAGGAATTTTTGATCAAAGTTTTATCAAGGAAAATGAGTGGAAACTTTTCAGTAGCAATCATTTGTTTAGTTTTCAGGGACTTGCAATACAATTTCGGAGCAAACTTTTATCAATATTAAATAGTTTGCAATTCGATAAAGATAATTTTGCGGTGGCGGCAGCACTTTTAATAGGCTACGACGAATATTTAGATGATGATTTACGTGCGCGATTTGCTGGCTCTGGCGCTATGCATATTCTTTGTGTTTCCGGATTGCATGTTGGAATCATTTTCATGCTGAGTAATTTTTTGTTTGGCTTTTTAGGAAAAATAAAATATGGCAATGTCTTAAAAACGGGGCTCATTTTAGCGATAATTTGGTTTTATGCTTTAATTACGGGTTTATCGCCTTCAGTAATGCGAGCTGCCACCATGTTTACATTTATTGCACTTGGTAATTCTTTTAGCCGTAAAAGCAATACTTACAATAGTTTAGCAGCCTCTGCCTTGCTTCTTTTATTAATCGATCCTAATTTAATTTACAATATTGGATTTCAACTCTCTTATAGTGCCGTCTTTGCTATTCTGTATGTTCAGCCTAAAATATTCCAATTGTTCATTATTAAAAATGCTATTCTTAGTAAAATTTGGGGTTTAATTGGTGTTTCAATAGCGGCTCAAATGGGGACTTTTCCCTTGGCCGTTTATTATTTTCATCAATTTCCAAATTATTTTCTATTGACCAATCTTTGGGTTATTCCACTCGCATTTATAATCGTTTCCGGTGGCATATTTGTTCTTATAATTGGATTGATTGGATTAACCACCAGCTTTTTCGGAACTATTGCAAGCAGCCTGCTCAATTTTAGTTTAATTGGGCTTAACAAAGGAGTGGAAATTATTAATCTTCTGCCTTATGCTATTAGTAACAATCTCTTACTCAGCAAATACGAAGTTTTGATTCTGTATGTACTCATCTTCTCCTTAAGCAACCTTCTTTTGTACAAAAAGCATACTTGGTTAATTCCTGCACTCAGTTCTGTATTTTTATTAGTTGCAAGCTCTATAATGTTTCAAACAAGCAATTTAAATTCATCCAGTTGGACTGTTTATAAAACAAATGGATACTCAGCTATGGATTTTATAGCGCAGCAAAAAAGTGTTCTTTTTGGCGATTCTGCTTTTGTTTCTGATCAGCAAATACAAAAATTTATTTTAAATGAAAACCACGTAAATAATCAGATTAAAGAACGTGTTTTTATTTACAAGACTCCAACAAATAGTTCTTATCTAGACGCTTTAGTTTTTCGTAAAAACATCATCCTGTTTCATTCTCTTCGCATACTTTATCTAGACAAGGCCGAAAAAAAGCAATCCTTCAAGAAACCCTTGCCTATTGATTATGTTGTTATTGCTAAAAATGCAAATGTAAATTTGAGCCAACTGCTTAAACAGTATTGTTTTAAAACAATCATTTTTGATTCATCGAACAATTGGTGGCGCATCAATCAGCTAAAACTTGATGCCGAAGCTTTAGGTTTATCTTATTGGGATGTGAATGAAAAAGGAGCCTTTGTTTTTTCCAATAAAAAACCCCCTGATAAAAATCAGAGGGCGTAATTTCTTGAAAATCAAAATGATTAGTCGATTGATATTTTAAACAATTTTGCTTTCTTCGCCTGTGTAATTAAAAAATAATATATTCCTGATTCTTTCATAACACCAGAAGGTAATACGGTAGACCATTCTCCAACTACTTTTCCTGCATTTTCTTCCCATATTTGATTCATTTCTGAATCGAATAACTGAACAGTAAGTTTCCCCTTTTTCTCAAAAACAGATCCTATAGATGTTGTTTCATTATCTATATTGAAAATAAAGTCATTCAATTCCAAAATCTTCAATTTTTGATCAAAAACACCTTTATCACTTGCCAATGCCAGTTCTTCTTCACTAGCAGGTGAAATCATAATCATTTTTTCATGATGATTTCCAAGCTCATCATCATAAACTTCAACGTTTACCTCTATATTTTTTTTACCATCTTCGTCAGCTAACATCATATAACGCATCACTTTTACATGGCCGTCTTCATCTTTAAATTCTTTTACAATGTGAGCGTCATCGCTTATAAATATGGCATCCCCTTTTTCCGACTCTTCTTTTAGCTTTTTAATAATCACTTTTTGATCACCATCAAGCTCTTCAATTAATTCTAAATCAGCATCATCACCAAAGAAAATAGTATTACCATCCTTATTTAGTTTCTTAATAAGTAGCTTTTCACCTTTTTTTCCAACCCAATCATCTTCGTTTTCGAGTGAATTATCACCAATAAAAATCATTATATGACCTTCTTTTGAATTCCAAAGCAGACTATCACCTTCTACATCGATATCTGTTTTAATAACTATTCGTTTTTCTCCATCGTCATCAACCCAAACGTGCTTTCTTGTGGTATTTCCATCCACTACAAATACATTCATATTCTGGTCAAAAAATTCATCATGCATATCATTTAAGCGCGTTTTTAAATGCTTTGCATGTTCGTTCCATTCCATATTCTGAAGTTCTTCCATGGCTTTTTCTAGTTTCTCCATGGCTCCCTCATTCATTTTCATACTTTCCAGTTCTTCTTTTAATTGCAAGAGTGCATTTTCTAATTTTTCTTTTCCACTATTCAATTCCTCACGCACAACCATCATATGCTTATGCAAACTATCTTTATCAAAATGATCCCCCATCACTTCCATATCAACATCAAAATGCTTTATATGGCCTTTAATTGCGCTTTTCATCTTTGCAATTTCTTCCTCAGAAAATCCGGCTTGCTCTTTAATTTGACGCAGTATTTCGCTATAATCCTTTGATGAATCAAAAGTAAAAGTGGTATCAATAACTTTTTTGTTACCCTCATTGTCGATAACTTCCATTCTAAATTTAGTTTTGTTTTCCTTTTTAACCTCTTGGGCATAAGAATGCAAAGTAATAATGGCTCCGAAGATTAAAAATAAGGCAATTCGTAAAGTCTTCATATTGTTTATGTTTTATATTATTTTCTTGAAACAAAATTAATATACTACTGGCAATAATGGATTAAAAGCAGGTTAAAAAAGCTTAAGGAAAGGTTAAAGTTATAGTTGACTGTCAGTTTCTTTGTTAATTTTGAAACTGTTACAGAACGACAAACTCCTTACCGAAGGAAATTATGACAAGAAGAAACTTATCTATAACCATTGCCATTGGTTTTCTAGCTTTATTTGGCATTATTGCTGTGCAGATTTACTGGATTCAATCGGCTTATGTTCAAAATAAAATTCGATTTGAACAAAACCTAAATAAAGCGATGAATCAAATTGTTACTGATTTATCACAACAAGAAAATATTTTCTTTAATTTAGAAACAGATATCATTAATAGAAACCCTTCCATTATTCACTTCGATGCAAATAAAAATAAACTATTGTCCTGGCAAGTTGAAGCTGAACAAAAACTCAAAAAAGTAGAAACGAAAGAAAATAAGAAAAAAGAAGCATTCACAGTCTTAAAAAGTAAACATCAACAAGGTAGAAAAATAATAATTCGCTCTTCAAACAACAATGTTGAATTTATTCATGAGTTTCATTTGGATTCATTAACCGAAGAAATAGCCATTGAGCATGAACTAAAAGCATCGGCAATAGCACTGCTAAAAAAAGATTCTTTGTTGAAAAAATATGAAGCCAGTGTGGATTCCGTACGTGAATTACTTGATTATAATGTACTTACAATTACTAACAAAAAAGAAGACTTAAACAAAACAATGGTAGAATTGTTTATGAATATTAAATTGGTTACACGTCCTTTTGCAGAACGAATACCTATTGATAAGCTTCAAAATAGTATTGAAAGAGCCATAGAGCAATACGATTTACCAAAAACTTATTCCTTTGCCATTGCATCTTCCCCAAATGATAGCATTCTATATAAAACAGACAATTTTAACACCAAGGATTTAAAAGAAGCTCATTCTATTCGTTTGTTTCCTCAGGCAATTGTACAACTTCCTGAATATTTTTACATTAGCTTTCCAAGCCCCAATCCTTTATTCAATCAAATGCTTTGGCCTATTTTCCTTGTCATTATTTTTACAATATTGTTATTAGCGAGTCTGCTTTTAATTATCAACAATTTATTGCATCATAAAAAATTATCGGCAATCAAAACTGATTTTATTAATAATATGACTCACGAGTTTAAAACGCCGATTGCCACAATACAACTCGCTGCTGATTCAGTAATGACTGAGCAAATTCTTAAGCAACCAAAAAAGATTGGTTATTTTATGCATTTAATAAAAGGTGAAAATAAACGGATGAATGAATTGGTAGAACGCATTTTACAAATGGCACAACTCGATAAGAAATCCTTTAGTTTAATGAAAACAGAGATAGATTTACATCAGTTAATAGAAGCTGTGGCTGAAAATTCGAAACTCAAAATTGAACAAGCAAAAGGCGAAATAAAACTATCTCTTAAAGCTGAGAAGAGCATTTTGCTCCTTGACGATGTTCATATAACAAATGTGCTTTTCAATTTGATTGATAATGCCGTAAAATACTGTTCAGAGAATCTTTTAATTGAGATCAGTACATTTATTAGAAACAAACAATTTGTGATTGCAATTCAAGACAATGGTCAAGGCATGAGTAAAGAAACAATGGCTCATATTTTTGATAAATTTTATCGATTAACTGAAGCCAACGTGCACACCATAAAGGGCTATGGCTTAGGCCTTTCTTATGTAAAAGCTATCATAGATAAACATAAAGGACAAATACAAATACAAAGTGAATTGGGTATTGGAAGTCATTTCGAAATTAGTTTACCATTTAAGCAATAAATATGAAAAAGACAGATACCAATAATCGCATATTTTTAGTGGAAGATGATTTGAGTTTTGGTTCAGTTTTAAAAGCCTATTTAGAAATCCATAAATATGAAATTGAGTGGGTTAAGGATGGGAAAGATGCTATAAATACTTTTGAAAATGGAGAATTTGATATCTGTATTTTGGATGTAATGCTCCCTCATATCGATGGTTTTCAACTAGCTGAGAACATCAAACGCTTACGACCAGAAATACCCTTTATATTTTTAACGGCCAAAACTTTGAAAGCGGATGAAATAAAGGGCTATCAATTAGGAGCCGACGATTATATTAAAAAGCCTTTCGACTCGGAAATTCTATTGTATAAGTTGCAAGCAATATTATACCGTAATACTGAAACTAAACCAGAAAAAGATCCCAGTTCCTTTCAAATTGGACAATTTCTTTTGAAACCGGCTTTCCGTGAACTAGTTTCTTTACAAAGCAACAGTATCCAAAAACTTAGTCCAAAAGAAACAGAATTACTTCAAATGCTTATAGAATCGAAAGATAGTGTTTTACTTCGCGATGAAGCACTCCGGAAAATTTGGGGAGATGATAATTACTTTACCAAACGAAGTATGGATGTTTATATCACTAAATTACGCAAATACCTTAAAGAGGATCCTTCCATTGAAATTTTGAATATTCACGGAAGTGGATTTCGCTTGATCTATAGAAGTTGAATAGAAACTCTGTCTGGTATGTAAGATTAAAATAATTTTCTTTTTATTATAAATATCCAGATATTCTTCTGTACCTTAGTGCTATATAAAATTATATTGTTTTATGCAGAAGATACAAGCTTTGAAACGCGGATATTATTACCATATATTCAACCGTGGAATTAACAGTTGCAATATTTTCAACAGTTCCAGTAATTATGAATATTTCTTAGAATTATACGAAAAATACATTTCGCCTATTGCAGATACCTATGGCTGGGTGTTGATGCCAAATCATTTTCATTTTTTGGTAAGGATAAAAGAGGAAAACGATATTTCCATCCCAACAATTTTCGAATTTATTCAATTCCTATGCACAAGCCTTCAACAAACAAAACAACCGCCACGGCAGTCTTTTCGAACGGCCTTTTAAACGAAAACTAATTGAAACAGAAAAATATTTAAAACAAGTTTTGCTCTACATTCATAACAACCCCGTTCATCATGGTTTTACAGAACATGCCGATGAATATCAATGGAGCAGCTATTTAACTTGCATATCAAAAATGTCAACTAATCTAAAAAGAGATACAGTTATTGAATGGTTTGAGGATGTTCCAAATTTTAAAAGCCTTCATAATCCATATTTAGATATTGGAAAGATTGAGCAGAGTTTAGAGTTGCATTAAATTATTATTCGTAACTTGTGGGCATATAACATATTGCGTATTATTGTCACTCGAAAACGACCCTACTCTCTCTTACTAGCAGAACAATATTAATTTTGATCTTATTACTGATATGTTATTGTTTATCAATTAAATAACATATTCTAAATTATATATTTAGGCATGAAAGATCAGGCAAAAATTGAAAGATCAATTAAATTATTACTCTTATTATCAGGTGGATTTGGATACAGTATTAAAGCCATTTCAGAAAAACTGGAAACTTCTGAACGAACTATTTATCGATATATCGAAACATTTAGAAATATTGGCTTAATAATCGAGAAAAACCGAGATGGTTATTGGAAAATTGAAAAAAACAGTAATCATTATAAAGACCTGCACGAATTATTACAATTTTCAGAAGAGGAATCTTATATTCTTCAAAAAGCTATTCATTCAATAGACGATAATAATGCTCTGAAAAGTAATCTGATAAGTAAACTGTATTCGCTTTACAAATCCAAAAGGGTAATTGATACAATTATTAAAAAGGAAAACTCAGAATGCATTTCCAATATTACATCGGCAATTGAAAACAATAAGCAGATTAAGCTCATTGATTATAAATCCGCTAATAGTAATACAATAAGTACCAGAATATTAGAACCCATTAAATTTACCCCAAACTTTGTTGCTGTTTGGTGTTATGAAGCTAAAAACGGTGCCAATAAACTCTTTAAAACTTCAAGAATTAAAAAAGTAGAAATATTAAATAAGCGATCTGAGCACGTAAAAAAACATAAAGCCGGTTATATTGATTGTTTTAGAATGAGCAGCAATGAAAAAATCCAGATACAGTTAGAACTAAATATTCGAGCAAGAAATTTGCTGATTGAGGAATATCCTTTAGCAGAAAAAGATATAATCGAGATTAATGAGAATACTTTCTTATTTGATAGTTATGTCAGTAATTTTGATGGTGTTGGAAGATTTATTCTGGGCCTTATGAATGATATCACAATAAAATCCCCTACCGAATTAAAGAAGCTATTGAATAATAAAATAAAAGTTAAGGTTTTTTAAAAATAATTTTCGTTTTGACGGATATTGACAAAAGCAGAATGTAATTTGCAGAAATATTTAATCGCATTAATTATAAAAATAACATCATCATGACAAAAAAAGTAAACAAAGCCAGTACAAAAACCGATATTTGGGAAGCCTATAACGAATTACAGGAACAATTAAAAGAGAAAGCAAAAGCTGATGCCCAAAAGGAACAACTTTTAACTCAGGAAACTGAAACCGTTAAAACAGCGAGTGGTCAGTCGTCAGAAAAAACAATTAAAGATATTGCCGCCTTAAAAATGGCTCTATCTTCTTCTTTGGATAATCTTGAAGATCAGCTTACAAACGAATATAAGAAATTAGAAATAGTTCAGAAAGCTATCGTTTTTGAGAATAAAAATCTGGAAGATCTTTATCAAATCAAAGCGAGTGCATATTCTTTAGCTGCATTGCAGCAAACTCAGCAAGGGATTAAAGAATCGTTTGAGCAGGAAATGTCCGAAGCAAGAAATAAATTCGATGAAGAAATAAAAACCACCAAAGAACTTTGGGCTAAAGAAATCGAAAAAAGCGAAAATGATCTAAAAGATAAGAAAGCAGAAAACGCAAAAATCCGAAAGAGAGAAGAAGAAGAATACGAATATAAGCTTGCTCTAAACAGGAAAAAGGAAGAAGACGGTTTTCAAGAGAAAAAAGCTTTGGCAGAAAAACAAATGTCTGAAAAACAAGAAGCATTTGATAAATCCATTGCAGAACGCGAAACCAATATTGCAGCAGCCGAAAAAGAATTAGAGGAATTAAAAAAACAAGTTGAATCCTTCCCTGCTGAACTTAGCAAATCAGTTAAAACCGCTGAGGACACACTAAATGAAAAACTGAGTGTACAATATAATTTCGAAAAACAGTTAGCAAAACAGCAAATAGATAGTGATCTAAAACTAAAAGAACAAATTATTGTTTCCTTACAAAGTAGAATTAAAGAACTGGAAGCATCTGTAAAAGAGCTGAATAGCAAAACTACAAATGCAGAATCAAGCGTTAAAGATATTGCATTAAAAGCAATAGAAAGTTCAGCAAAACTAAAGATAATTGAAGGTGGAAGTAAAAAAGATCAGGAATAATGAGGCTGAGGATACAATTTAAATTATCTGGTAAAAAGCAAATAATGCCTCTTAACAATCAATATCCGATAAGTGCATGGATATATAAAGTATTGAGTAGAGCTGATGAAGAGTTCACCAAATTACTTCACGACGAAGGCTATATTTTGGAGAATGGCAAAACCTTTAAGCTTTTCACTTTTTCGCCTTTGTATTTTCCAAAATACACATGGAAAATACTTCCGAAATCAGATCGTATGCAAGTTTGGGCCAGAAAATCATTTCTAACTATATCATTTCAATTGCCGGAACAAACCGAAAAATTTGT
>JAGGUP010000122.1 GCA_021158405.1 Bacteroidales bacterium | reverse complement strand
TTATATAACTGATATATTACAATATACATAATAATATATATATTTGAAGATAAGACATATTGAAATGTCCCAAACCTTAATTTTCTTAAAACAGAATAAATTTCAGAAATGATAAATAATAAAAAAGTAATTGTGATTATGCCTGCTTATAATGCAGAACATACTTTGGAAAAAACCTATAACGAAATACCTTTTGATATTGTTGATGATGTTATACTTACAGATGATTTTAGCTCTGATGGAACTATTGAAGTCGCCAACAAATTAGGAATCCGTCATATTATAAAACATGCTAAGAACAAAGGTTATGGTGGAAATCAGAAAAGCTGTTACAACAAGGCTTTGGAATTAGGAGGTGATATTGTCATTATGCTTCATCCTGATTATCAATATACACCAAAGCTCATCCATTCAATGAGTTATCTCATAGCTCATGATGTTTATCCCGTTGTCTTAGGCTCCAGGATATTAGGCAAAGGTGCTTTAAAAGGTGGCATGCCTTTGGTAAAATATATAGCAAATAGGTTTCTAACTTTTTTTCAGAACCTCCTACTCGATCATAAATTATCTGAATATCACACCGGTTATAGGGCTTTTTCGGCGGAAGTTCTTAGAGCAATTAAATACAACTCTAATTCTGATAATTTTATCTTTGATAACGAGATACTAGCTCAAATTATCTACCAAGATTTTGAAATTGCAGAAATAACTTGCCCGACAAAATACTTCGAAGAAGCTTCTTCAATAAGTTTAAAGAGAAGTACTATTTATGGAATTGGCGTATTATATGTCTCTCTTTTATTTAGACTTAGCAAGTGGAAGATTATTAAACCTAATTTGTTTAGATAGAAAATGTATTTATGGAAATGATAAACAAAATTAATCCAGTAAAAATCCAATTTGTAATTGCATTTTTCGCGGCTCTCTTTTTCATTCCTTTTAATGGTGGAGTACATTTATTCGACTGGGATGAAATAAATTTTGCAGAAGCAGCACGCGAAATGATTGTTATGAATGATTATTTGAACATGCATATAAATTTCCTGCCTTTTTGGGAAAAGCCACCACTATTTATCTGGATGCAAGTACTTTCGATGAAAATATTTGGCATTAACGAATTTGCAGCGCGATTTCCAAATGCAGTAGCGGGAATTGTTACTTTACTCCTACTATTCAATATTGGTAGAAAACTCAAAAATAATTTGTTTGGCATTTTGTGGGTATTTGCATTTGCAGGTTCCATCTTACCTTTTTTGTATTTCAAATCAGGAATAATAGATCCCTGGTTCAATCTCTTTATCTTTCTCAGCATATACTTTCTTTTTTTATATACATTTCTGGAAAACAAAAAGAAACTGCAAAACATTATTCTTTCAGCCACTTTTGCCGGATTATCAGTTCTAACTAAAGGACCCGTAGGTTTTCTGCTTATAGCTTTAACCGGAGCTGTTTTTTTGATTTCTATCAAATTTCGTTTAAAAGTAAAAATCCTTGACATATTCGTTTACCTATTGGTTTTTAGCTTTATAGGAGGATCTTGGTTTATTATTCAATTATTCAACGGAAATTATGAAACAGTTATTGATTTCCTGATTTATCAAGTTCGTTTGTTTCAAACTAAAGATGCCGGCCATGGAGGCTTTTTCGGTTATCATTTTGTAATTTTACTTCTCACCGTTTTTCCCACTTCTATTTTTGCTCTGAAATCCTTTAAAAAGGAAACTTTTGAGGACTCCTTTTATCAGATGATGAAAAAATGGATGGTGATACTATTTTGGGTGGTTCTGATTATTTTTTCTATTGTAAAAACTAAAATTGTCCACTATTCATCATTAGCTTATTTTCCGCTTACTTTTTTAGCGGCAAACTATATTTATCGAGTTTATCTAAAAGAAATTGTTTGGAGTAAATGGATTTCTGTGCTCCTTATTTTCCTTTCATTTTTAATTACTCTCCCCTTTATTTTGCTTCAGTTTGTGGATAAATATAAGAGTGCAATTATTGCTAAAAACTGGATTCATGATAATTTTGCTATTGCAAACCTAAATGCGGAAGTTCATTGGAGTGGATTTGAATTTTTACCGGCTTTCTTGTATTTTCTATCGCTGATTCTAATCTTGTTTTTCATAAAAAAAGAATTTGTAATTAAACGTGCTATTCTGCTTTGGACGGCTACTCTCCTTTTTACTTTTTCACTTAGTATATTGATTGTTCCTAAAATTGAGCTGTATTCACAAAACGCTTTGATTGAATTTTTTAAATCTCTGGAAGGGAAAGATGTATATATCAAGAATTTTCATTTTAAATCGTATGCAACCAATTTCTATAGCAAAACTACTCCTCCCGAAAATACTAATTTCTATAATGAGGAATGGCTATTGACAGGCGATATTGATAAAGATCTGTATCTCGTTACTAAAATTCAATATGCTCCTCTACTTAAAGATATTGTGGATTTAGAGCGTATTGGTGAAAAAAATGGATTTGTTTTTTATCTGCGTAAAGCGAAAAACAATCTGGAATAATCCTTTATCAATCTAAGTACCAGGATTATTATAAAAAAAGCCGATCTTTCAATCGGCTTTTTTTATAATAACTAATGTCTGAAAATATCTGTTTCAAAATATTAACAATCAATAGCCCTGACTTTTAAGTCGGGGATAAATGGTTAAGCTTCGGGGAAAGATTTTTGAAAATTTTGTTTTTTTCATTTTACAAAATTTTCAAAAATCGGTGGATATTGTCTTGCATCATTGCCTAAAGTCCGTGGCTATTGATCACTTTTCATACTGAATATTTTAGATATATTTAGACTGATAAGTTACTTTTTACCTATTCGTTCACAAACTCATCAAAAGATTTCAATACAAGATCATCCCGTTTTGCTTTCTTTTTAAGTTTAGCAAAATCTTTCTTAGCATTTTCAAAGCGCTCTTCAATAATACTCAAACTTCCAAGTTCATTACTCGAAGGCTTATCGTAGCTACTTGCAATTTTAGCATATAAATCTGACATTTTCTCTCTTAATTGAGGTTCAGCCGAACCTACATAATTATCTCCGGTCGTAATAACCAAAGTTTCTTTAAGGTCATTTAAAGATATTGTCAACTTGTTATTATCTTCTTTTACAGCATCTATAATGGCATCCAGCTCATAAACTAAATAAGCCAATTCTTGTGTCATATCATACATTTTCATGGTGATATCATACTTCAATTCTCTGTCTTCTGCAGATAAACCAGCATGTTTGTCATAGACAAGTTCAAAAACATGCTCAAAAGTTTCTTTTCCTTTCTTTATCACGGCTTTATATTTTCCTGCTTTTACTCTTGGAGAAGTAAATCCACCAAAACTAAAGGTTTTTCCGGTTGCAACTTTTGGTTGCTTAATCGTATAATACCAGTCTACAATGTTAATCCCTTTTAATTTTCCAGCACCTAAAGTAGATAGAACATTTCCTTCCATATCTTGAATCTCCATAGTCATTTTACCAAAAGTATGACGTTTGGGAAGAAGATATTTTATTTGAGCAGCTGTACTTGGATTTTGACCAACAAATTGTGTTTCAGTTCCAAAATCACCACCAAATCCGCCTTGATCTTTCATTACTGTCGGTTTGCTACTAAAGAAATGCAAAGTTTCATTTAGAGCTTCAGGCGTAATTTCACGAAGTGGTGAAATGTCATCTATGATAATAATGCCACGGCCATGAGTTGCTAGTACCAAATCATTGGTTTGTTTTTGAAGTTCAATGAAATGAACAGCTACAGAAGGCATATTATTGGTAAATTTCGCCCAACTCAAACCTCCATCCAAAGTAATATACAATCCAAATTCTGTACCTAAAAAGAGTAAAT
>JAGGUP010000158.1 GCA_021158405.1 Bacteroidales bacterium | reverse complement strand
GCCTTTTTATGGAAATATTTTTTGATGAGAAAAAAGGAGAAAAGAAACTGTTTATATCGGTTATTTGGGATTGTTGTTGGTATAAATTACAAGCCGGTTTAATCCCGGTTTTTTTTGTGCTCAGCTTTAATATGCAACCAAAAAAACTCCTTCCGGTTTATCCGAAAGGAGTCAAAAAAACTAAATGAAAATTGTAAATTATTTCTTAGCGTCTTCTTTCTTTGCGGTTTTATCGCAAGCGGCTTTTGTTTCACCTTTACAACATTCTTTTTTTGCAACTTTATTGCAAGTTGCTTTTGCTTCAGCTGTACACTCTTTTTTTGCAGTTTTATCGCAAGTCGTTTTGCATTCTTTTTTCTTTTCAACCTTTTGTGTTTGAACAATCTTTTCAGTACCGTCGGTTTGAGCATTTAAAGTAAGCGATACTGTTAAAACAAATGCTAAAGCTATAATTCCAAAAACTAATTTCTTCATAATTCTAATTTTAATACGTTAAAGAAAACTACTAATTCCCTAAACCAATTGAATAAACAATTTATTATCGGCTAGCGACAAATATAGAACTCCTTTATGCTTCCTGATGTTAAGCTCCTGTTAAGAACTGTTAATGTGCTGTTAATTCGACATTGAAAATTGAATAATTCAGTTAATTTTGACAAATAATCTCTATAAAGTTAAAACAGAGGATAAAAAACATGAACAAACGGACGGGAATATTACTCATTGTTCTTACCTCTTTCGCCATTCTTGGAATTGCAATATCTCAGGTGTATTGGATTAAAAACGCCCATGAACTAAAAAAAGAACAACTCGATCAAAGAATTCAAATGGGATTAAGAGTCGTTTCGAATACTTTATTTGAATTGCAAAACAATCCTGGGGATCACAAAATCTTTATAAATGAGTACCAGTGTGCTCCAACACATATTTTTGAACATTTAAATTACTCACTTCTCGATTCTTTACTTTCTAGTGAGCTTAGCAGTTTACAAATTGGAACTGATTTCGAATACGGCGTTTATTTAAATGGCAGCGACAAACTGATAGGAGGAAATTTCAAGCATTGTGAGCAACAAATTCTTCAGTCAAACTTTAAAACATCGCTAAGTTGTTTGCGCAGTGGATCGCCTTATTATCTGGCTATTTATATGCCAAACAGCAATAAAATGGTTTTACGTGATATGATTAGCAGTTTTATCATTTCCGGTTTGTTAATATTAATTATCGGCTTTAGCTTTATTTATACGGTGATAATCAACTATAGACAAAAGAAAATCAGCTTGATAAAAAACGATTTCGTAAATAATATGACGCACGAGTTCAAGACTCCGATTGCTACTGTTTCTTTAGCCAGTGAAATGCTTCTAAGGCCGGAAGTTCAGAATAACAACGAAAAAACCAAAAAATATGCCCAAATTATTTACGATGAAAATGTACGCCTTAAAAATCAGGTTGAGCAAGTGTTACAAACGGCAGTTATAGATAAAAGCGAATCTCAGATTCGAAAAAGAGACTTGGATGTTCATAAACTTTTAGATGATACTATCCGAAATTCAGAAATATTCATTCACGAACGAAATGGAAATATACATAAAAATTATTCGGCTGCACGCTCAAAAATAAGAGCAGATCGTATGCATCTAACGAATATTATTAGCAATCTGCTTGATAATGCAATTAAATATTCTCCAAATAAACCCGTCATCTGGGTACGAACAAAAAATATTAAAAAAGGCATTTTAATTACGATTGAAGATAAAGGAATTGGAATAAAGGCCGAAGATCAAGCCAATATTTTTAAACAATTTCATCGGGTACATACAGGCAATATCCACGATGTAAAAGGATTTGGCTTGGGATTATTTTACACCGAAAAAATGGTAAAAGAGCATGGTGGCTTTATCCGATTAAACTCTACCTTTGGAAGTGGCTCTACTTTCGAAATCTATTTGCCATTTAACGAATTACGAAACAATTAAAAATGGAAACAAAAGCTAAAATATTATTGGTTGAAGACGATGCTAACTTGAGCTTGGTTCTAAAAGACTACTTAGAAATGCTTGGCTACGAAACCGTATTGAAAAAAGATGGCGAAGAAGGCTTTCATGCGTTTAAAGAAGAAGATTTTAATTTGTGCATCCTAGATGTTATGATGCCAAAAAAAGATGGTTTTTCGCTTGCACAAGATATTCGCAGCTTAGACAATAACATTCCCATCATTTTCTTAACCGCAAAAACATTGAAGGATGATCGGATAACCGGTTTTAAAATGGGTTGCGATGATTATATTACAAAACCATTCAGCACGGAAGAATTAAGTTTGCGTATTGAAGCTATTTTAAAACGATGCGTGGTTCAATACCGTCAGGAAAACATTCCGAAAATTTTCGAGCTTGGAAAATACAGTTTTGATCACGAGAATATGGTGCTCCATTTTGAAGGAGAAGATAAAACCCTTACAAGAAAAGAGGCTTCTTTATTAAAATTGCTCTGTAAAAATAAAAACCAATTGGTAACTCGCGACTTTGCATTAAAACAAATATGGGGATCTAGCGATTATTTTATCGGTAGAAGTATGGATGTCTTTATTGCCAAATTAAGAAAAATGCTTAGTCAGGATTCGAATATTACAATTAAAAACATTCACGGAACTGGCTTTAAACTAGAAGTAAACTATTCTGAAGAAGAAAATAAATAGAGAAATTGTAAGCTTTTTGCTTTGATGCTCCCAAGGCTCTCGGGGAAATGCGATGAAATATCTTTTGCGTTTAAATAAATTGTAATTTTGCATATTCACCAACACAAAATAACATTTGGAAACAGCTGATTACGACCCCCTTTCGGGATTTCTTTTAATACTATCCAATTCTTTATTTCGAACTCCTTTTGATTTAAATATTTTGTTTTATTTGTTTCTCCTGTTAATCCTAATAATGATATCTGCATTGGTGTCTGGAAGCGAAACCGCTTTCTTCTCTTTAAGGCCGGCCGACTTACACAATCTTTCGGATAAAAAAAACAAAGCACATCAGCAAATTAAAAGCTTACTAGATAAACCCAAAGAATTACTTGCAGCTATCTTAATAGCCAATAACTTTGTCAATGTTGGGATTATTATCCTATCCGCCTTCATTATCGATCAAAGCTTTGATTTTAGTACTTTCCCTGTTTTGGGATTTATCATTAAAGTAGTTGCCGTTACTTTTGTTTTGTTATTATTTGGCGAGATAATGCCAAAAATCTACGCCAACCAAAATAGTGTAAAGTTTGTTATGAGCATATCTGCTCCCATGTTTTATATTAATAAATTTTTAAGCCCTCTTAGCAATGCACTTGCAAAATCTACTGCTATTATTGACAATAGAGTTGCAAAAAAAGGACATTTGATATCGCTCAGTCAATTAGGCGAAGCTATTGATATATCCACCGATGAGCATACCACGGAAGAAGAAAAAAACATCTTAAAAGGGATTGCAAAATTTGCCGATATCGAAGCCAGCGAAATAATGAAAGTAAGAATGGATATTGTGGCTGTTGAAATTAACACGCCCTTCCTCAAACTTATTGAAATTATTTCCGAATCCGGATTTTCGCGTATTCCTGTTTATGAAGAAAGCATGGATAAAATCAAAGGTGTAATTTACATTAAAGATTTATTGCCACACTTAAACAATTCGAACGATTTCAGTTGGTCTCCCTTACTCCGCGCCCCTTTTTATGTTCCGGAAAATAAACGGATAAATGATTTACTCGATGAATTTCGTCAAAAGAAAATTCATCTTGCCATTGTGGTTGACGAATATGGAGGAACTTCAGGAATTATTACTTTAGAAGATGTATTGGAAGAAATTGTGGGTGAAATTAGCGATGAATTTGATGTTTTTGATGACGATATCGATTTTGAAAAAATAAATGATAACACTTACCTCTTTGCAGCCAAAACATCTATCATCGATTTCTGTAAGATTTTAAAAATAGACGATACAACGATTCACGAAGTGGAAGGTGATTTTGATAGTATTGCCGGTTTATTTTTAGAACTCTACGGAAACATCCCCAAAAAAGGAACTAAAGTTGTTTTGCAAAATCTTGTTTTTACTGTTGAATCACTTGATAATAGACGAATTAAAAAGCTAAAAGTGGAGATTTCAAATGATGCACTTTAAAACAAAAAGCTTAATCCCCTATTTTTTGAGTTTGGCTTTTATAGGATTGTTGACTTTTTCATCTTGCGAAGATTATTTTCAACCAAAACCGCGTGGCTATTTTAGAATAGAATTACCCAAGAAAGATTATGTCCCCATTCAAATGGAGCTTCCTTACACTTTTGTAATCCCTACTTATGCTCAACTAATAAAAGACCCTCATCCTTTGGCCGAAAAATATTGGACTAATCTTGTTTTCCCTTCTTTGAATGCCAAAGTATACCTCAGTTATAAACCTGTAAATGGAAATTTAAATGCTTTACTTGATGATGCTCACAAACTAGTGAATAAACATATTCCCAAGGCCAACGCTATCAATGAAAGACTCTTTATAAACAGAGAGAAAAAAGTGTATGGTGCTACTTATGAGATAAAAGGAGTGGATGCCGCCTCTTCTTTTCAATTTTATCTAACCGACAGCACAAATCATTATTTAAGAGGTTCGCTTTATTTTAATGTTCGTCCAAACAACGATTCTTTAGCCCCCGTAATTGATTTTATTGTCGAGGATATCCAAAAGCTAATCGAAAGCTTTGAATGGGAAAACAAAAGCTTTTAGTCCCTACTCGGTTTTGTTTCAAGCAATTTAGATATTAACACTACTCTGTTTTTTGTATCAAATATAACAAAAATCACTATCTTTGCATCTTACAAACTTTAGCAATCTAAAGTATTGAATAAGTGGAAATTAATGGATGTTTCTTGATTTAGACGTTTGAAAGTTCTTAACAAAATGAACAAGTTTGATTTAGAAGATCGTTTAGTTGATTTTTCTATTTTAATTATTGAGAGAGCTAAAAAAGAGATGCTATTATAAATAATGAATCGGTGTTCCTTGTTCTTAAATTTTTAAAGAATATCGAACAAGGATTAACGATTGAAGAATTACGAAGTTTAAAAAAATAAAAAATATGGAAAATAACGAAATGATGGCTCTGGGAATGATTGAAACCAGAGGCTTTACAGCAATGGTTGAAGCTTCAGACGCTATGTTAAAAGCTGCGAAAGTAGAATTGGTTAGCTATGAAAAAACCGGCGGCGGATATGTTACTGCTGTTGTAAGAGGCGATGTAGCTTCTGTACGTGCTGCAGTTGATGCAGGATTACGTGCCGCTGAAAAAGTAGGCGAAATTGTTTCATCTCATGTTATTCCAAGACCTCATCAGAATGTAGATTCTGCACTTCCTTTAGGAAAAAATAAATAAATCCAAGCTCTATGAACGATTCCAAATCACATATCGATCTAAGAACTTATATTTTCTTAGATTCAATGCAATCGCAAATGGCTTCTTATATTTCAACTGTTTCCAGAGGTTTTCTGCCTGTTGGTGGACAATCGAGCTGCATTATCGAGATTGCTCCCGGCATCGAGATTAACTCTTTAACAGATGTAGCTATTAAAGCAACCAATGTTATGCCCGGCTTGCAAATCGTTGAACGCGCTTTTGGAATGCTTGAAGTACATTCCGACAGTCAAGGCGATACACGTATGGCTGGAGAAGCGGTTTTAAATGCAATCAATCAAAGTCAGGAAAACAGAATAAGACCTCGAATTTTAACCAGTCAATTGATTAAAAACGTGGACGATCATCATGCTCAATTAATTAACAGAAACCGTCGCGGTAGCATGTTATTAAAAGGCGAAACGCTTTACGTTTTAGAAATGGAACCTGCTGGTTATGCTTATTATGCTGCAAATGAAGCCGAGAAATCAGCCAATATTAAAATCATCGATGTTATTGGCTTTGGTAAATTTGGTCGGGTTTATATTAGTGGTGTCGAAGCCGAAGTTTTGGAATGCAAGACTATCGTTGAAAAACGTTTAGCCGAAATTTCAGGAAGAGAAGATTATTAATTAAATTAAATATAGGAGATAAAATTATGGCTGATAATAGTTCAGAAGCATTAGGAATGATTGAAACACGCGGATTTGCTGCTATGGTAGAAGCTTCCGATGCAATGGTTAAAGCTGCGAAAGTAGAATTAGTTGCTTATGAAAAAACAGGTGGCGGATATGTAACTGCCATTGTACGTGGAGACGTAGCCTCTGTAAGAGCTGCTGTTGATGCAGGTTTATCTGCAGGTGAAAAAGTTGGAGAAATCGTATCGAGTCATGTTATTCCACGTCCACATACCAATGTTGATTTAGCATTGCCATTAGGTCGTCAAAAGTAAAAAGAATACGAAATGATTTTAGCAAAGGTAACAGGAACCGTAGTAGCTAGTCAGAAAGCTGCAAAAATGGAGGGCATCAAGCTTTTATTGCTTGAGAAAATTGATCCCATTAGTCTGAAAGGCAAAAACGACTTTGTTGTAGCTATGGATGCTGTTGGAGCCGGTAAAGATGAAATCATATTTTATGTTTCGGGAAGTAGTGCTCGTTTGGCAGAAACAACTATGGGTTTACCCACCGATGCAACGGTAATAGCAATTGTAGATGTTATTGAGCAAAACGGAAACTTTACTTATCAAAAGAAATAAGAAAAACGAATGATTTTAGGGAAAGTGGTTGGAACCATTACAAGCAGCACAAATAGTATTGATATTTCGGGAGGTCGTTATTTATTAATAAATAAATGCGACCAAAAAGGAAAACTCAATAACGATTTTTTAGTTGCCCTTGATCTTGTAAGTGCTGGAAAAGATGAAATGGTTATGATTTCGGAGAGCACATCTGCCCGCGAAACGCAAACAACTAAAAACAAAGCCGTAGATGCAATCATAGTCGGTATTATTGATATGATTGACGAAAGCGATAAAGTAGTGTATAAGAAATGATAGATAATCATAAAATAATTGTACTAGGAGCTATTGAATTCAAAAGCATTGTAATTGGGTTTCAAGCTCTTGACCAGATGGTTAAAGTAGCACCTATTCATATTATCGATGCACGAACCATAAGCGCAGGAAAATATTTAATTGTTTTTAGTGGCGATGTGGCTTCTGTTGAATATGCGTTTAAGGCTGGAATCGAAACTGGCGGAGCCTATGTGGTTGACCAATTGTTTTTGCCACAAGTACATAAAGATGTTATTCCGGCTCTCGGAGATGTTATTACTACTGAAGAATGGGATACAATAGGAATTATCGAAACTTTAACTATTGTTTCTGGTATTGAATCAGCCGACAGTGCTGCCAAATCAGGAGGTATAAAAATCACTGAAATCAGATTGGCTAATGGATATGGCGGAAAATCTTATGTTAAAATGATTGGAAGTTTAGATGCGGTGCAATCAGCAGTGAAAGCAGGAACAGCAAAAGCCAGAGAAAAAAACTTATTGGGTATGGATACCATCATTCCGCAACCACATAAAGAAATTAAACCCTTCTTTATGAAATAAGAAAAGAATAAAATGGATAACTTAGAAGATAATATACGTCAACTGGTTAGAGAAGCCTTACAGGATATTAAACTAAATGTTGACAATAGCAGTCCTTCAGATAAAGTAGGTGTTTTTTCTACTATAGATGAAGCTGTTCTAGCTGCCGAAGTAGCATTTCACGAGCTTGGAAAACTTACTTTAGAAGTCAGAAAGGATATTATTGAAAGTATACGTAAAGTATCGACTGATAATATTGTTTTGCTATCGAAAATGGCCAATGATGAGACTGGTATGGGTCGATGGGAAGATAAAATAATTAAAAACGAATTGGCCATTAAAAAAACGCCGGGTGTTGAAGATATTATACCCGAAACCTTTTCTGACGATCACGGATTGACTTTGGTTGAACATGCTCCTTATGGTGTTTTAGGATCAATCTCACCAAGCACAAATCCAACGGCTTCCATTATTAGCAATTGCATTGGTATGATTGCAGCAGGAAATTCAGTAGTATTTAATGTGCATCCTGCCGCTAAAAAAGTTTCTAACCTTTTAGTGAGTCTTCTAAACGATGGAATTGTAAAAGCAGGAGGTCCAAAAAATTTAATCACAACTATCGAAACTCCAACATTAGAATCAGCCAATACTATGATGAGCCATCCTAAAGTTGCCATGCTTGTGGTAACAGGCGGTCCCGGAGTTGTAAAAGCAGCTATGAAAATGGAGAAAAAAACCATTGCTGCCGGCCCTGGAAATCCTCCTTGTGTAGTTGACGAAACTGCCGATATTGTTAAAGCAGGGAAAGATATTGTTGCCGGAGCAAGCTTTGATAACAACCTAATTTGTATCTGCGAAAAAGAAACAATAGTTGTAGAATCGGTTGCTGATCAACTGAAAGTTGAACTGGAAAAAAATGGCGCCTATATTTTATCGCCTGATCAAATCAAAAAAGTTACCGATTTGGTAATTGCCGATGCCGGGCGCCCGGGACACGAAGGAGCAGCAAACAAAAATTTTGTGGGTAAAAATGCTTCTGTTATTGCACAGGCTATAGGTGTAAATATTCCTGATTCAACACGATTATTATTATGCGAAGTAGATGCTAATCATCCACTGGTTTGGACAGAACAATTAATGCCGGTAATGCCTTTGGTTAGAGTTGCAAACGTGGATGTAGCTATCGATTTAGCTGTTAGATGCGAACATGGATTTAAACATACGGCCATTATGCATTCACATGATATTGCATCGCTTAGCAAAATGGGGAAAGTAATGGATTGCTCTATATTTATTAAAAATGGGCCAAGCTATGCAGGGTTAGGTAATGGTGGCGCAGGTTTTGCATCTTTTACTATTGCCAGCCCTACCGGAGAAGGTGTTACAAGAGCCAGAACATTTACTCGTGAAAGACGTTGCACTTTAGTCGATTTTTTTAGAATTATTTAAATGATTTTGAAATATGAAATTTGGTAAAATCATCGGGAGAGTAATTAGCACACAAAAGGTTGAATCTTTTGAAGGCTTAAAACTTGTTTTAGTGCAACCGCTTAACGAAAAACTAAAAAAAGTTGGAACGGCTTTGGTTGCTGTTGATACACTTCAATCCGATATCGGACAAATTATTTATTTTGAAACAAGCAAGGAAGCAAGCAGAATTATTGAAAAAGAAATGAATCCTTGCGATGCAGCAGTTATGGGAATAATTGATGACATCAATATTACGGAGCGAAAATGAGATTAGGAAAAGTTATCGGAACAGTGGTTTCATCCACAAAAGCAAAAGGCTACGAATCGAGAAAAATACTCGTTGTGCAGCCGCTAGACGCAGATAAAAAAGCTGTTGGGACTTCTTTTTTAGCTATCGATGCTGTTCAAGCCGGAGTTGGCGATCTTGTTTTAACAATTGAAGAAGGAAATTCTGCCCGACAAGTGATTGAAGATGAGGAAACTGTAACGGTAAAAACTGTTATTGCTGCCATCGTTGATGATATTTCGAAATGATAAAAAACACAAATAGAAGAATAAAGGTTTCTTCTTTACAATCTCAAAGCAGAAGAAATTTAACAAGCACAAAAATAAATATGGCTAATTCCGAAGATAATATAATTAAAGATCGTGTAAAACGAATTGCTATCGGTGCCGACCACGGAGCTTTCGATGCAAAAGAAGCCTTGAAAATATATCTTCAAACAGTCGGCTATAAGGTTATTGATGTTGGAACTAGCAATAGCACTACAAAAGTTGATTATCCGGATTTCGCTCTCGCTGTAGCAAAAAAAGTGGTCAGCGGAGAATGCGAAAGAGGAATTATGCTTGATGCCGCCGGAATAGGATCTTCTATGGCAGCCAATAAAGTAAAAGGTGCTCGCGCAGCCTTATGCTGGAACGAAGCAACAATTAAAAACAGTCGCGAACATAATAATGCCAATGTGTTAACCATGGGAACACTTCAACATTCAATTTCTGATATGTGTAGCATGAGTAAATTATGGCTCGAAACACGTTTTGAAGGAGGAAGGCATTGGCCAAGAATAAATAAAATGATGTCAATTGAAAGAATGTAAATAAAGATGGAAGAAAACGATTTGATTGAAAAAATTACGAGAGAGATTCTTGCTAAACTTGAGAAAAGTGGAGTTTCTACGAAAGGCATTATGTCTGAACAGAAAACCTCAACTACAACAATATCCACCCAGGAATTAGCCGGATTAATAGATCATACACTCTTAAAACCAGGAGCTACCGAAAACCAATTTGAACAATTGTGCAAGGAAGCCTTAGAATACAAATTCATGTCGGTTTGTGTTAATTCATCTTGGGTTCCTTATGTTGCCAAAAAAGTAAGAGGATCGTCAGTAAAAGTATGCTCAGTTGTTGGCTTTCCTTTAGGAGAAATGGATACAAGAAGCAAGGCCTTTGAAACAAGGAATGCAATTGCTAATGGGGCTCATGAAATAGATATGGTTATCAATACTTCTGCACTAAAATCAGGCAATCTGAAATTGGTCGAAGAAGATATTCGTGCAATTAAAAGAGCTTGCAGAAGCACTACTTTATTGAAAGTAATTATTGAGACTTCCTTATTGACCGATGCAGAAAAAGTAATCGCTTGCGAAATCTCTAAAAAAGTGGGCGCCGATTTTGTAAAAACCAGTACAGGTTTTACGGGTGCAGGGGCAACTGTTGAAGATGTAGCTTTGATGCGTAGAGTTGTTGGTTCTAAAATGGGCGTAAAAGCCAGTGGCGGTATCCGTGATTATAAAACAGCTATTGCTATGATTAATGC
>JAGGUP010000146.1 GCA_021158405.1 Bacteroidales bacterium | reverse complement strand
GTTTGAGCTTTGAATATATAACTTGGACTCAATGTTTGATATTCAAAAAATGTGGAAGATTGAGGCATAACCATACCACCAAAATTATCAGTAAAAGTTCGAATAATTATAATTCCATTAATGGTATGATCGCCGAGTATAAAGGGGGATTTATGAACTTCAATTTTTTCAATTACTTCGGGCTTAATTTTCAATAATTCATTCACATTGAAAACTGGAACTTCGTCAACCAAAATCAAGGGATTATTATAGAACAATTCTCTTTCAGAATCGAAAATAGAGAGACTATAATTGCCTTTCTTTTTTTTAACTCGTACACTGGGAACTAATTCTTTAATAACCATTTCTAAAGTAGGCGTTTCTATATAATCGTCTAGTACGACAGAAATCTGTGGGTTTTCAAAAGAATAGGGTAGGTGACTTATGCTTTTGTCCTGATTTTTAGGTGTTATGCTATACGCTTTAGCGGTTTGAGCACTTATCATCATTTGTTCTATCAAACTCGTATAGGATGAGTCGATAGATAAAGGAATAGCTTTAAGGCTAGGGAAAATGGGAGAGAAATCTCTATTTACTTTAAGTTCAAGTTCATCCACGTTTTCAAAAAGTGGGCAGAGAAATACATCTTGTTCGCTTTCAAAATTGTTAAGTGAAAAAAAGAAACTGCCATCCGCACGTGACTTATAAATATGTATTTGAGGATATTTTCTAAAAATAGATAAATATACAGGAACATCTTCTACCGGCTTTTGGGTAAGTTTATTCACTACGATTCCGCTTAAACCTATGTCTCTTACTTCCGGTACCCATTGAAGAATGGATTGTGTTGGTTCATTAAAAAGAGTCTTAAATTCTTGGGTTTTAAGTTTCTCGTTTAAAATATGTAAGTAAATATCTTGTTCTACAGAATTTAGTTCGGATGGATTAAATTGTGTTTTTAGATAGGATAAAGTTAAATAAGGATCGTCTAAATAGATTTTGAGTTTATCTGCAATTGGTAAAACAGTTCCTTTTTGAACCGCTTTTATACCGAAATTGGCATACTCAGAAATGTTTAGTTCATTTAATGGAACGGCTACAGCCTGTCTTTTCTTATAAGAATGTTCGTTAATTAAAGTTTCAGAACTAACCTTGGTTTCATCATCAATAATAAATGCTTTTATTTTTAATATATTTTTTGAGGCGTCTTTAAGAATAAAATAATACAATCCCGGATCTAAAATCTTAGAGTTGGGTAGTACAATTTGTGTTTTATTATTAGACAAAAGAAACTCAGAAGAAGAAAGAATATGAAGCCTGTTGTTTAAAAGTTCTAATGTATAAGTATTTGTTGTATTATCCTGAATATCATTTTGTTGATAAATGGATACAATTTGCTGTCCATTACTTGATAGTTTCGATTCGATTAAAAAAGAATCAGGTTGTGGAATGATCAAATCTTTTTTAATTGTATCGTTTTTGGCTGTAGTGAAAACCAGGCTGTATTGAATACTGTCATTGGGAATAAAATCGAACATTCCCCAACCATTTTCCAAAATATCGCATTCTTTTAATAGAGTTTGTTTTTCAGCTAAAAATGCTTTTGTATTTTCACTTATTAGATTTTGAGGAATAGAAAACGTAATCTTGGCTGATGCCTCTTTCAAATTTGAATCATAGTAAATAGAAGGCTTCAATTGATTATTATTAATTTGGGCTGGCAAACCAATACGAGGATTAATAATCTGGACTGCACTTAAAAAATAAGTTTCAGGGCCGAAATTTTTAGTATAATTTGTGTAAGCTCTTAAGAAATAAGTGTTAGATAAAAACTCAGAAGGAATATCTAAAATCCCTTGTGCAAAACCGTCAATAATTCGGTATTTTTTGCGAACAATTGATTTTTGATGGGCATTAAATAACTCGATATACAATATTTTACTCAGCTCTTTCAGATTATCATCTAAACTAATATCCGCTCTAAACCAGATAGATTCCCCGCTTAAGTATAAATCTCGGTCGGTAACTAAATCAATTTGCTCAATAGGGAGCGGATTGTTTAATTTGTTGGTTTCAATAAGCGTCTGTCCATTTAGTAAAAAATGGAATCCGAATAAAAACAGTATTAAAGCTCTTTTTTGCATGTTTAATTTTTTTTCTACCAATCCCAATATTCAGGTTTAATATTACTTCCTCCTTTACGTGTACAATCCAAACAGTCTTGTCGAACCCACGCTAGGGCTTCTATTGCTTCACCCATTGAATTGTCAGGATTTTCAAAATAAACAAAAGTGAAATAAAGAGGAAGGCTTTCTTGAGGAGTTATCCTGATATTATTGGTTATTGCATAAACAGATGTATCTGCTGTGCATTTTGTATTGTTGTAGCGAATTCTGGCTGGTGCTTTACAAAGTAGTCGTGGTCCATAACTTCCTGAAGCAACTAAAAAATAGCCGAGAACAGGTTCTGTATCGTCCTCTATATTTTTTAAATTTCCTCTAATTTGAAAAGGTTGTGTAGTGAATAAAGCTTCCTGATTGTTGTTTTGCTGATCCAGTTTATCCATAAAAGTATAAGCTTCTTCCGAAATTGTATATTGCTTCACCAAAATACTATATTTTTGTTTTAGTCGTTCATCAGAAAAAGGTATAAAATGTAAGGGCAATTTATTTACAGTTGGAATGCTTAAATATTCCGTACTATAACTAAACCTTTCTGCTATATTTTGTGTTCTCCAGCAATAAAATAAAGTATCTTCGTTAAGTGTTTGAGCCAGTCTATAGGGATTGAAATAAGTAGAATCGTGTGGTTTTCCATCGTAAAGGAAAATAATTTCATAGTCAGAGTGATACTCATATGTTTCTTCAATTTCCCAATAAAAGTAAGTTTGCGGTATGTCAGCGCGTTTGCTACTTACGTAAAATTGATACCCTTCTCTATCAAATTCCAGATCGTTTCCGGCTAATTGCCAACTTTCTTCAACGCTTACTTCACTCACTTCTACTGGTTTTTTCAATTCCTCTAATTGGGATTCGTAAGCTTTTCCGCTATTGAGTTCAACTTTTATCTTATATGAACGACCAATAATTCCTTGCATACCATCGGGTCTTGTTTCATAAGTTCCCGGACTTTTTTCCGTTAAAGATTCTTGATTCCCTTGATTATCTATAATAATCACTTTTGCCTGAGAAATGGGAAGAAATAGAGCTTCGTTAATTGAACTTGCTGAAGAAAGTTTCACAGTATAGGGTCCGGGAAAATTGGTTATTTTCCCATCGATTACCAGGAGTTGATCATTGTTCGTGCTTAATTCCGGCCAATATTCTTCTACGCAAGACGAAGCAAAAAAGATCAGGGAAAAAATTGCTGCCAATTGTATATATCTATTCGCTTGCATAATTGCCTAATTTAAAGTTATAACTTACAGAAAATATTGGAGCTCCGAATATGGATAGTTTATAAGCTTGGATAGAACCTTCCGTTTCTTTGAAATAAACTGAAAAAGCATTTTTCCTTCCTAAAACATTGTATATCGAAAGTGCCCAAGTACTATGACCCAATTTTCGTTTAAGTAGATTGCCTTCTATATTTAGCGACAAATCGACACGAAAATAATCAGGAATTCTATACGCATTTCGACTTGAATAACTCAGTGTTGGAATCTCTCCCAAATAATAGATTGAAGTAGGATAGGTAATCGGTCGACCTGTTGAATAGACCACATTCCCTGATATAGCATATCTTCTGGAGAAATCGTAATTGGCTACAAGGTTGAAAGCATGTGGTTTGTCGTAATTTGAAGGATAAGGATCTCCGTAATTTATACGATTCTCAGCAAAAGGACTATCAACCAAAACACTAGAATTAGAATAAGTATAATTAATCCAGCCACTTAAAGTTCCCGCATTTTTTTTGAGCATCACCTCAAAACCATAAGCGTTAAGGTTCCCTTGAAGTGTTGCTTGTTCTGTATTCTCATTAAAGAATAAGTTTGCTCCATCTTTTATTTCAACTACATTCTGACTGAATTTATAATAAGTTTCAACAGAAAGCTCGTATCTATTTTGCAATAAATTACCATAAAAACCTAAAGTAACTTGATCACCAATAATTGGTTTCGTATTATAATCGCTCAGCTTCCATTTGTAATTTGGTGAAACTGCTATGGTATTGCTCAACATATATATAAATTGATGCAAGCGGTTGTAGGCAGCTTTAATCGAAATGTTATCGTTGATTAAATAATTCATCGCTAAACGATAATCCAACCCGGCATAAGTTTTTACAGGTTCCCAATTCTTAAAATGAAGCACATCAATTAGATTGTCTTCCGTATAGGGCAATCCCTCTGCATATTGATTTACATCTTGTTCGCCAAAATAGGTGAAAAGATTGTAACGCAATCCACCAGATAAAGTCACGTTTTCCTTTATTTTCCATTCATCACTCACAAAGAGCGCACTTTCTAATCCTTTTTCTTTTCCTAAATCGATATAATCTATCAGACTTACTCCGGTTAAAGGACTATATATCCCTTTATCAATTGTATAGAGTGTGGAATTTATTCCAAATTGTAGCTTATGGTTTTCTATAGGCACAATTTTAAAAATGGCTTTAAGTTCGGTATGCCCCAGTTGATTGTTATGTTCATAAGAAGCTACTTCTAATTGGCTATTTTCTTCGCTAAATTGATAACCGCTATGAGCCACGCTTAATTCAAAACTATTTTGGTTGTTGAAAAAATGTTTCCATCCGGCAGAGGCTCCGAAATTCTGATAATCGTATTTTGATTGTGTATACAGATCCATTTTGTCTGTACTCAAATACGTAAATACATTCAGATTATTTTTATCATTAGGTTGAAACGAAAAATTAGTGACAACATCGCCAAATTGAGCAGTGCTATTCTTAATAATAGGATCTTTCACGAAATTCAAAATCCAATCAGAATAGGTTGATCGAACACCAATTAAGAAACTGCTTTTGTCTTTTTTTAATGGGCCTTCCACTGTTAAACGTCCTGTAATTGGGCCAATTCCTCCGCGTGCAGTAAAGTGATCTTTATTTCCGGTCTTCGTTTTAATTTCGAAAACAGATGAAAGACGACCTCCGTATTGAAGAGGAATATTGCTTTTAAATAAGGAAAACTCATCAACTACATCCGAATTGAATGCTGAAAAAAATCCAGAAACGTGAGAAGTGTTGTAAATAGGTACATTATTAATATAGAATAAATTTTGATCGGTTGGTGAACCTCGAACATTGAATCCGGATGCGCCTTCGCCAACAGTTTGAACACCTGGAAGTAACATAGCAACTTTTATAATGTCTTTTTCCCCAAAAATTAAAGGGATTTTCTTCACGTTTTTTGTGCTGACTTTATCAAGTCCCATTTGTGTTCCTACTACTTTATTGTCTCTTTCAGCACTTACAATTACATCCTGAAGCATGATAATTTTATCATCTAAGAGTAAATCTAAAGTGCCTGTTGAACGTAAATCAATTTCAATTTGTTTTTCTAGAATATTTACACTGCTGATTTTGAGAACATGTTTCCCTTTATTCAAAGTGATTCTATAAGAACCTTTTTCATCTGTTACAACCCCTTTTCCGCTAATTAAATCCACAATAGTGGCGCCTTCGACAATTTGTCCAGTCATTCCATTTACCGCAATGCCTCTCACCGTTGCTGTTCGTTTATTTACGCCTGCTTCTTTCGTTCCTACAATAATCGTTTGGGCAATGAACTCTTTGGTGGTTTGAATGAAATTCGCATTTGTTTTATCTTCTTCCTCTGCTTCATCTTCTGGAATTGAAGCTTTAAAAAACCGCGAGGATAATTGCGTTGAAATACTAATGTTTTTGGTTAAGAAAATATTTCCCCTAGCATCGCAAGCAACAAAGACATTGTATTGCAACAGATGATCGGTTAACACCTTTTTTAAAAGAATACTATCTTCATCAAAAGAGATGCGGAATTCCGGAAAATCTGAAGATTGATAATAAAAATGAACTGGATAATTGCGCTCAATTTTTTGAACAAACTGGCTCCAAGGCAAATTGTTATAACTCTGAGAAATAGTTAAATTGAAGTCTTTTGTATAGCTGTTTTGAGCTGCAGAAAAAAACCAAAGTCCAATTAGAAACGATAGAAAGATAAGTTTTTTCATATTTACTGTTGTTCGCAAAATTGGATAAGATTGACTATTTGCTCGGTGGAAGCTTTTCTTAATCGGATGCTTTTCTTACGTAGATAAAGCTTTATTTCTTTTTCATAATTTGGAAAATAGCCTATTAAATCCTTCTTTTTCTGAATTAAAAAGAAGGAAGTTCCATCAAATAAATATAAATATCGCTTTGCAGGTAAATATTTTCCAAATTTTAATCGGTCGGAAAGTTCGTCTTTAAATTCAACCGTATGTTTTAAATAAGCGGCATTTTTTCCTCGATAAACTAATTCAGCAAAGCCAATAGCATTTTCTTCTTGTTGATTGGAAGTATTGTGAAAAAGTTTCTTTCCAATAATTAAAGAATCCACAAAAGAATTGTGCATCAAAATGTCCTTGGATATTCGATTCTCATAAATGGATTTAATAATTAGATTATCGTCTTCGATATTGTATTTCAAAGGAACGTGATTATATTGAATTCCCTTAATAAATAAGGTTGCCCCAACCCATTCATTCGATAAAAAGTAAGGATGTCCTTCTGCAAAATAATGTCTAGGAACATAATATTTACCATTTAACAATCTATCGTCGGAGCGATAAATGCTATTCGATAAGGCTAAAATATCTTTCCCCTCTGTAATTAATTCTTGCCCAATAACTTTATTTGGTATACCAATTAGGGTAGATATAATAAGGATCGAAAACGTTATAAAACGAAAAGTTATATTCATACTATTGGTTAAAGGTTGTTTAGCAAAAATAAGAATATTTTTATACGTTCTATATATAAATAATTAATTAGTGAAGTATTATGTATTAAATATAAGCCGTGGCCTCAATTTCTAATGAGCAGCCGTGGTGTAAGAGAGGAGACGGCACTACGATTCGAACCGGCTTATGATCACCAAAGAAATCGGCATACAAATCATTAATTTCCGGCCATAATTCGATATTGGCTAGAAAAATACGCATTTGAAGTACTTTGTTTTTTGCACTTCCGGATTCATTTAAAATAAGCTCAAGTTTATTAAAAACCAGTTCCACTTCTTCTCGAAAGGTATCCGGTTTTTTTCTAGTAATAGGATCGAGAGGTAACTGACCGGAAATGTAAAGAATACCATTATGCTCTATTGCTGTTGAATAATGCCCCTTGCTTTTAGGCAAATTTAGTGTATTAATGATTTTCATTTTTTTTCTTATTTTTTGAATAATTTGATTGAGTTTATTTTTATCTGTTTGAGAATCTGATCCCATTGAAAAATTAGATACTGATGAATTCTTTTTACGAATAGAGTCAAGATATGCGACTCAATACCAATAAGTTTGGAGCATGCATTCATTAGGCTGTAGGAGAGAGTTAAACCTTCCAAATCAAGCGCCGAGCAAACTTCAATACGATTGCATTTGTATTGCTTGGCCAATTCTGCTTCTTGCAGATTCTCAATGCAAACTTCTAGTTGCATTATCTATTGTATTAGTTTTATTTCTTCTCTATCAGAACCTTTCGGTATTGTAAATCGTATTTATCACCGGATTTAAGAAAATAAAATTCTCATGAATGTGCTGGAAGTTGATAAATTGTATCTCTTTCTCTCGACCAACGTGTACCGTCGAGGATGGCTACATAATGATTTCCAATAACTTTAAATTGGTCGTATTTGACCAAGATTCCAGTATTTTCATCTAAGCCAATTCCTAAAAGTTCTGGTTTCTGATCAAGAATTTCAAAGAGATCAAATTGACGATTTCGGGCTAAGATATGTTGATCGATGGCTACGTTTTTCATAAATCCTAGGCCTTCTTCATGATCGCCAAGCATAATCGTGTTTGCTTTCGTATCGCCTCTGGCTAAGTAGGAACCTTGAATAGTTGCACCTGCAGATGATCCGGCAATAATTCCACCACGATCTAAAAGTTTATTAAATTCATCATGAGCCTTGGTATGCAAGTAACTATCTGCAATACGCCATTGTCTTCCACCCATAAAATAAACACCGCTAGCTTCTCGAATAGGAGCAATAAATTCTTCTGTATTAGCCAGTGCAGTATCTCTTGTGTGAAGAACAGTAATATTCATAAAACCGGCATGTTCAAAAGTTTCTTTTAAATGAACAAAACCAGAATCGCTTTCTATTTGATTATCCTCGTAAGCTGTTGGCACAACAATTATCTTGGCTTCTTCTCCTCCGGCATATTCTTTAAAAAGTTTAAGAAATAAAGGATCGCGAGCTGCACCTCCTATTATAAGCAGAGTGCCATTTTCTGGACCAAAGCTCGATTCTACTTGAGCTTTTGATTGAAATTGTTCATTTTGTTTACAAGAGACAGTTAAGAACAGGCTAATTATAAGCACAAATGGAAACAGGTTCTTCATACGAATATTTAAGAATTACTTATTTTTTTATTTGTGATAGCCAGTATTTCTTCCTCTAATGCTTGTGCTTTTTCTTCGACTAATTTTCCTTTAGAAAGAACATGGTCAACAAACTCTTTGTCGCTTAGGCTAGAAGCATTTATTTTTACATTTAAATAAGCACCCATCACTGCTGTGCGTGCGCATAAGGCTCCAACACCGGCGTCAGAAACAGAATTGGGATTGCCAATTTCGGCCATTGCTTTTATTATTTCCATCGATTTAAGTGAAGTTTCCATCACTTTAAATGGAACTTCAATAGCATATTTAGAAGCTTCTTCGATAGCGTTTTTCCTTGCCGTTTTTTCCTCGTCATTTCCTCTTGGAAGTTTAAATGCGTCCATTATTTTATTAAAAGCATTCGTATCTTCATCAACCAAATGCAACAAAGTATCTTTATAGCTTTGGCCTGCAGCTGCATAATCGCTAAATTCTTCCCAACGCTCGTCCCAGCCTACTTTATGAGATGAAAGATTGGCGACCATTGTTCCAAGGGAAATTCCAAGAGATCCAACATAGGCAGAGATTGATCCTCCTCCAGGAGCTGGCGATTCAGAAGCCGTTTCATTGGCAAAAGCTCTAAGATTAAAATCAATCAATTGCTTTTTATTTTCGTCTTCAAGAAGATATTCGATAATTTTTTCGCGTGGATTAAAAGGTTTTAAATCATCTAAACCCAAGGAAATAATGGCAATTTTTACCAATTCTTCATTTGAAACTCCAAGGGATCGATTTTGCTTACGTAAAAAATATTTGCCGGCATCTAACATAGCCTTGAGTGGAATAACGCCTACTAATTCTGAACCTGTTACTCGTATTCCTCTGGAATTTGCACTGTTGCATACTTCATCAAAAGCTTTATGTACCGAGGTGATATTGATATTGGTTAAGTTCATTGAAATTTGAGCAACGCCATATTCTTCAATAAACCAGCCAATGGCTTTCACAGCTTTTAAACTACCGGGAATCATTACCTTATTTCCATTTTCATCCTTGATAATTTTTCCTGTGATAGAATTGCCTTCTCGTTTTACTCTTCCTCTTTCTCTTACATCAAAAGCAATAGCATTGGCTCTTCGTGTTGAAGTTGTATTTAAGTTCACATTAAAAGCGACAAGAAAATCACGGGCACTTATTGCGGTGGCTCCGGTTTCTGGAACAAATTTAGCCGAACCAAAATCTGGGAGCCAATTGGGATCACTTAATTTCTTTTTCAAGCCTTCGTATTCGCCAGATCTTACAGTAGCCAGATTTTTTCTTTCCGGTTTTTGAGCGGCATTTTCGTAGCAATAAATAGGATACTGTAATTCTTCTCCTGCTCTTTTGGCTAATTTTAGTGCCCATTCTACTGTTTCTTCCATACTGATATTTGAAACAGGAATCAGAGGACAGACATCGGTTGCTCCAAATCGGGGATGAGCACCGGTATGTTTCCTCATATCGATTAATTCCTTTGCTTTTTTCATGCCAAGGATAGCGGCTTCAAGAACGGGTTCTGGTTCGCCAACAAAAGTAACTACGGTGCGGTTGGTAGCAGCGCCGGGATCTACATCCAGCAGTTTAATTCCTTCTACACTCTCAATTACATCTGTAATTTGTTTGATTATTATAAGATCGCGTCCTTCACTAAAATTGGGAACACATTCAATAAGTTTTCTCATATTTTTTGCTTTTCAAGTTGGTTAAATACAGGATTGGCATATATTTCAAGGAATATCCGTCTGTATACTTCAAAATCCTCTTTATTTTTTCTTAGTTCTGATTTTTCATTAAAATACTTCATAAATTTTTCTTCTTCCCAAGCATTGTATTTATCAGCATAGGTAGAATTATTGCGGAGTAAATCGGCCGCGATATAATTACCTGGGAATAGCCTGAAATTTTGGTGTAATTTGTCGTCAAGCTTGTCGGATAATTCTTTAAATTGTTCTTGTAATTTATCTGATTTGAAATTAAATACGTCATCATCTAAAACCTTCCCGAAAGCAAAATTAACGCCTCCTTTTTGTTGAGTAATCCCGGTGATGATACTTTTCATATCCTCTGTGCCGTCTTTTTTATAGCTTCCTGTAAGCTCAATTTCTGCCAATTCTATTGCTTTAAGAACATCGCAACTATCATATTCGTAAGCAATACTAAGAGGAACAATTTTAAGTGATTTTAAATACTCCATTTTGTCACCAAGGCAATCCATCGCGATCATTTTAAGCACACCCGGATTAGTTCGATCATTTCCGTCTTTTGTTCTTCCCTCACGGTGTGAAATCCAGCAAGAATCTTTCTTATCTTTTAAAACATAGCGCATATAGCGCGATAAAATCTTAGCTTCTTCAATCATTTCCCGAGCAGGAAGATTACGTTTAACGATGAACGTACGATTCATTTTAACGATATCTGTAACCAATTCGGAAGACAGTAAGTTATCGCCAATGGCAACTTGTCCGGGTTTATATCCGTTTTGATACAAAATATAATACAACAGCGTTGAATCTAAAACAATGTCACGGTGATTCGAAATAAATAAATAATTCTCATCAGGACTGATATTGTCCAAACCACTAATGGTAAAATGTTCTGTACTTCTGTCGATGGCAGCTTTTGCTGCAGGAAAAATAAGTAATTCCTGAAATGCATGAGCAGAGGTAATGTTTTTGGTTCTTCGGGCAATGGTTTTCTGAGTCCAAGTAGGATAAATATGAGCAATCATTTTTTTAAAAACGGAGCTTTCGTTGTATTTGATTAGTTTTTCGTTGACTTCAGAATCGTTATAAGGTCGAATACTATCGAAATCTTCCATAGGTCTATAGTTCTTATTGATGCAAATTTAGCATATTTACTGAGTTTAAAAACGAAGAATTAAGCGATAATTTTGCCATTTAATATGACCACATCCACTTTATTGTCTCCATACGAATAAGCCATATATTCAATGCAAGGTATTTTTTTGGTTATAAATAAGTTGGCTTGTTTTCCTTTGGCAATGCTTCCATGAGTTTCTTCAATTCCCATAGCATAAGCTGTATTAATTGTAGTGGCATAAAGACCTTCTTCGGGAGTCATTTTGTATAAAATACTTCCCATGGCTTGTATCAGTTGCATATTGCCTGATGGGGAAGATCCGGGATTAAAATCAGAAGCCAAAGCAACAGGTAATCCGGCATCAATCATTTTCCGAACTGGCGCATAGGGCATATTTAAGAAGAAAGCCGCTCCAGGCAAAATAGTTGGCATAGTCTCCGTGTTTTTTAAAGCTTCAATTTCAGCATCTCCGGTATATTCCAGATGATCGACTGATAAAGCATTGTATTTTACTCCTACTTGAATGCCTCCGGAATAATCCAATTCATTGGCATGTATTTTAGCTCGTAATCCGTATTTCATTCCCGCGTTTAAAATGCGATCCGTATCTTCCGGAGTGAAGAATCCTTTATCGCAAAAAACATCTATATAATCGGCTAAATCTTCAGCTGCAACTTGTGGTATCATTTCGTTTATTACAAGATCTACATATTCCGAAGGTTTTGATTTATACTCCAAAGGAATGGCATGAGCGCCTAAAAAAGTTGCTTTTATAGTCAAGGGCGATTCATCATTCAGTCGTTTTATCACGCGCAACATTTTAAGCTCATTTTCGGTATCTAAGCCATAACCCGATTTAATCTCAACAGCGCCGGTTCCGTAGTGAATAATCTCCTTTAAACGAATCATTGCATCTTCAAAAAGCTGATGTTCAGTAATAGCAGTCATCTTTTTTGCGGAATTTAGAATTCCACCTCCGCGCTTAGCTATTTCTTCGTAAGACAAACCTTTAATCTTATCAACATATTCAATTTCGCGACTTTCAGGAAAAACCAAATGGGTATGAGAATCACAATAGGAAGGAAAAACCATTCGGTCACTGGCATCGATTTTTTTTGAAGCATTTTTATAAGCTTCCGGAATATGATTCATACTCCCGAAATCGGAAATTTTATCTTCTTCAATAAATAACCAGGCATCTTTTAGGGTAGAAATATTGGCCATTTCTTTGCCTGCGTAAAAAGATATTGGCTTTTTTTCTGTAAAGACCAGCTCTTTGATTTTGTGTATAAATAAACTCATAATTTCTTAAATAATTTCTTTTCCGAAAGGAGTGAGGGCGAGTCGAGCCAACTTAAAATGTTGCATTCCAAATGGAATTCCTATTATCGTAATTGAAAATATAATCCCATAAATCAAATGACTCAAAGCAATCCAAATACCTCCAAAAAGTATCCAAATAATATTCATCAACGTACTTAAGTATCCCCTAGTTTGTGGTATTTCCTTAATTTCACTTCCGAAAGGCCATAGAACCAGAACGCCTAATTTTAGCGTTTGTATTCCGAAGGGAATTCCTATAATGGTGATAATCAATACTAAAGAAGCAATAAAATATTCCAGTGCTATAACCAGACCACCAAAAATAATCCAAATCAGGTTTCCTATTAGTTTCATTGATATTAATTATGTTTGGTTAGTAAAAGTACAATAAATTTGCGTGAGAAAAGTTCTATTTTATCTTTGCATATAAATCCCTGATTTCTGTTGTATGGCTCGTCATCTTATTAAATATTTTTTTATTCTTTTATTTTTTAGCCCCATTAGTTTATTATTGGCTCAGAATTCTTCTACATACGTTGATTTAGTCGCTTCCGCGGATAAGTATTTGGCAAAAAAAGATTATTACAACGCAAAAACAACTTATCAATTGGCTTTACAACTTGATAATAATGCAGAATATCCTAAAAAAAGGATAAAAGAAATAATCCAAATACTGAATGATGAGTTAGAATTACGACTTCTTTTTGAAGAAAAAATTCAAAATGCGGAAGATGCCTATCATAATAAGGAGTTTCAAAAGGCAATCCTATTTTATCAAGAGGCTTCTAAGATAATAGACTATGAAGAGAAGCCAAAACAAGAAATTGCACGTATTCAAAAACAGCTGGCAGAACGGGAAACAAGGCTAGCTGATTTTGATCTTTTGTTTGCTGGAGCTAAAGAGGATAGAAGCCTTCAGAATTATGTTTCAGCAATTTCTAAATTGGAGAAAGCCAATAAGTTATTCCCGGATGATTCGGAAGTTCTGACGGAATTGGCACAATTGAATCTCTTGTTCAAACAGCAAAATGCAAGATTGGAAGAGTTTAATCGATTGGTTTCGGAAGCCAAGGAGCAAATGAAATTAAATAGGTTTCAAAATGCTTTGAAAAATTATCTGGAAGCGGAAACTTTATTTGAGAATG
>JAGGUP010000179.1 GCA_021158405.1 Bacteroidales bacterium | reverse complement strand
ACATCCATTGCCGTATTTCCTCCGCCAATTATGAGTATATTTTCGCCCAAATCCAGCTTCTTATTTTCTTTAAAATCAGCTAAAAAATCCAAGGAATCTAAAACGATTTCCACATCAGAACCCGAGATATTGAGGGTTTTCATGTGTTGAGCACCAATAGCCAAATAAACGTAATTGTAATCTGCTTTCAGTTGATTAAAAAAGGATTGATTTACAGGCGTATTGTAATGAATTTCGACACCCAAACGTTCTATTCTGGCAATATCTTCATACAAGGCATTGTTTGGCATTCGGAAGCTGGGAATGGCTTTGTGAACCAATCCTCCGGCAGCATTTTCCTTTTCAAATATTTCTACATTAAAACCTTCTAGAGCTAAGAAATACGCAGCAGATAATCCGGCAGGACCGGCTCCAATAATGGCTATTTTTAAACCGTTTGGTTTAGGAATACTAAGACTCTCATCGTTTCCTTGTTGACTTACAAAATTCTTTATTTCTCTAATTTGAAGAGGCTGATCGTAATTGATGCGCGTACATTTGCTTTGGCAAGTATGTTCACAAACTAGACCCAAAGTTTGAGGAAAAGCATTGTTTCTTAAAATAACATCAAAGGATTTTTGAAAATCGCCTTGAGCAGCATAATGCAAATATTCAGGAATATTTTGCGAAGTTGGGCAAGTATCAACGCAAGGAGCTGCAACACAATCAAAGGTATTTAATTGGCGCTCCGTTTTAATGTTTTTTTGTTCGAAAAGCTGGTAGGCATATGCTTTATTTTCCAAAACATTTTTAGCATATTCATGCAATTTATCCAGATGAATTCCTCTGTTTTCTTTCGAAATTTTCGAAATTTCACTTTGTTTGGTGTTCGTTAAATACGTTTGAATATTTTCTGCGTATTGAGCCATTCGACTATAGCCACCGGGTTTTAAAAGGTCGGAAGAGACTGTGATGGGTTGTATTCCGCAATCTAAAACATCGGCAATGTTAAAAGCATCAATTCCCGCTGAAAAGCTCACATCAAGTCGCCCTTCAAATTCGGTTTGTAAACGATCGACCACTTGAATGCTAATCGGATGCAAAGCGCGGCCACTTAAATACATCATTTTTTCTTTAGGATCGAAAATTGTTTTTTGGTTTTCTACTTCCAACGTATTTGTTAGTTTCAATCCAAAGTGAACGCCTGTTTTTTGAGCCGATTTTTCTAGATTCTTGATTATCGATAAAGCTTCAGTATATTTTAAATCATGCTCAAAAGCCAAATCAGGAACGTGAACCGGCCAACTCATTTTGTCCTTAAGTATTCCACGTAAAGTTTTAGCTCCTAAAAGTGTTGGGTTAAGTTTTACAATGGTATGAAGTTTTTTTTCTTCAATTAAATATCGAGCAATATCTTCAATTTCGTTAGCCGGACAACCGTGCATGGTTGAAAGCGTAATATTATTCGAAATTTGACTTGGAATTGTTATCGAATCAATTTCGGGATAAAGTGTTCTTATTTGATCTTTTTTTGTTTCCAATTCAGATCTACAATCCTTCATCTTTTCAAAAAACCATTGAACATTTTCTTGCATTATCCCTTGCAAATCATAACCAACACTCATATTAAAAATAGTTTCGGGAGTCTTTCCCCAACCCAATTTATGATTTAAGAGGTGGATAATAATCCAGGCATTGAGATATTCGTCGAAACTTTGGTGGATTTTTAATTCTTGAGACCATTCGCAATTATATCCTTCATCTTGCATATCAATACAAGGTTTACTTACGGCCACTTCGTCGAGGGTTTGAATGGTTTTAAGTTCGATATAGCGAGCGCCAAAAAGCCAAGAGGAAATAATGTTTTGCGCCAGTTGTGTATGAGGACCGGCAGCAACTCCATAAGGTGTTGAAAGGACATTTCCAAATCGAAGGATTTGTAAATTTTTATAATTATTGGGGTTGACAAATAGATGTTTGGACAAACCTAATATTTCATCTGAAGATTCAAGTTCTGTTAAGATTCTTTTAAGGAGATTAAAAAGGGAAATAGGATAAAATTGATCGGTCATATGTAGTGTAATTTTGCGGTTAAATTTACAAAAGCTTTTTGAGCTGCCAAAGCTAACTTTTTCAGGATTAAAAAAAAATGGCAGGAATTCAATATATTAAGAGATAAAACATTATTTTTGCTTTTTATTGTGAAATAATCCTTTGGGGAAAACTAAATTTAGAAAAAATGAAAATTGCATTAAAACTGTTTTTATTGGTTGTGATTGTTGGAATGGGATATATGGTTGTTGAAAGCATTATGGAACCCGTTCGTTTTAATAAGGAAAAAAATAAGCGTGAAGCATCGGTTATTCATAAGCTAGAAGATATTCGTGCAGGCGAGTTGGCTTATAGAAGAATTAATGGTAAGTATACTGCAAGTTGGGATACTTTAATTGACTTCTTGAAAACGAATGAGTTTTTTATTGTTAAAGAAGTTGCCGATCCAAACGATACAACGTATACAAAAACTATCAGAGATACACTTGGCACGATAAAAGTAATGGACTCATTGTATAATGAGCGTCCAATCTTTACGACTGATAAACAAAAGTATGTTAATCAGTTGAAATATGTTCCTATTCCACAAAAAGATTTTGCTAACGAGACTTTTGAGTTACGTGCCGGTAAAATTGAAAGAGGAGGTGTTCCTGTTCAAGTATTCGAAAGTCAGAGTCATTATAAAGTTATGCTTAAGGGACTTGACAATCAGTTGATTTTGAACCTGATTAAAAAAGTTGAAGAAATGAATAAATACCCAGGCCTTAAAGTTGGTTCTCTTGTTGAAGCATCAACAGAAGGAAACTGGAAATAAGCATTATGCCTTTGCCTACAACTTCGAAAGCATCGGCTCAATATATTGATCGGGACTTTCAGCCCGATTTTACGAAAAATAACAGATTATCCATTCAGCTGAGGCTGGATGGATTTTCTTTTGCCCAAATAGATAGCATTTCAAATAAAGTCTTATTCGTTGAAGATTATAAGGTGCCTCTTATGTTAGGAGAGGAATCTGTATTTCAAAATGAGAAAGTAAATCTCCGTTTAGAAAACTTTCTTGCAGAAAAGCAAATACATCAAAAGGGATATAAAAGTGTTCATTTTGTTATTGATAATCCTTATTTCGCTTTGGTTCCTTCTATTTTATTGGAAGCTTCTCAAGTGGATGATTATTTGAGACAGCTTCATCAAATCCCTGAAAATTTCCTCATAAAAACGGATGAAATTTCTTTTTTCAATAGCAAGAATGTGTATGGAATATATGCTCCACTTCTTTATAATTTGACCGATCATTTTTCAAGTTTTGTCATCAAACATGCGTCCACCATTTTTATTCAGCAAATGGCGCTGTTACAGAAAATGAGAAAGGGAGAAGCCGTTTATATTGAAGTGGGTTTAATGCGGATGCAGATCATTGCTTTTGATGGCGATAAATTAGTGTTTTCAAACAGCTTTGCTTTTAAAGAAAAAGAAGATTTTATTTATTTTATATTGCTGGTTTATAATCAATTAAATTTTAAACCGGAAACTACACCTTTGTTTTTTTCTGGAAATATTGATCGAAGTTCACCTCTCTATGCAATTGCTTATCAATATATTGGTATTCTTGATTTTCCAAAACCACAATTAAGTGGATTGGTTTTCGGAAGTGATATACCAGAGTCAGTTGGATTAAAATACCGTGTTTTAACACAAGCCGTTGTATGCGAATAATTAGTGGATATTATAAAGGTAGGAAACTCGACTTACCAAAAAATTTAACTTTACGGCCAACAACCGATATGGCGAAAGAAAGCCTGTTTAATATATTGAGAAATCTGGTAGATTTTGATGATATAGATACGCTCGATTTATTTTCGGGAACAGGAAGCATTAGTTATGAGTTGGTATCAAGAGGTGCTAAAAGTGTATTGGCCGTTGAAAGTAATGGGCTCCAAGTGCGATATATCGAATCGGTAATTCAAAGATTAGAAATGGAGAATATGCGCATTCTTAGAATGGATGTTTTTCAGTTTTTTAAAACCAGTAAGCGAAGCTTCGATCTTATTTTTGCCGATCCTCCTTATGATATGCTCGAATTAGATTCGATACCGGATCTTATTTTTGAGCATCAATTACTCAATGCAGAAGGCGTTTTTGTGCTGGAGCACCCAAAACATTCCTCTTTTACCGAGCACACTAATTTTTTTGAACATCGGAATTATGGTAGTGTAAATTTTACTTTTTTTAAGAATAAAGAAGATTTAGCGAAATAAAACATTCGATTTTTGCGCTTTCTCTTTATCCCTTTTAATCAGAAAATCGAAATATCGATCGATATTTTCATTTGGTTTTTTTGCGGGATTGAGTAGTATCTTTGCTTCACGATTGAGGAGAAAATAGTATGGGAAAGTCCGTATTTGATAGTTGTTCAATAAATCGAAATCATTATTGAAGAGAAGTCTCTCCCAATTTGTATCTTTTCGATTCGTGTTTTTTCCTAAACCGTCCGGAGTATAATTGACAAAAATTTCCACAATTGCGATATCAGATTTATATTTTTCTTGTAATTTTTCAATAATTGCCAAATCCGATTCGCAAGCAGGACAATTTTCTGACATAAAAACAAGATAAACATAAGAGCCCTTATAATCAGCTAAACTTTTCATGATTCCTTTATCTGATCGGAGTTTAATTTCCGGAGGAACAGCTCCAACCTTGAGGCTGGTCAATTGAGTTAAAATATTTGCAGCAATTTTTTGATGTTCAGGAAATTTGCTTGTTGTCTTAATTTCGTTAATCAATCGATCAATTTGATCGGAATTAAAATCTGTAGAATAATAGACTTCTTTTAGCGCCTGTAGAAGAACCATTTCGCGCAGGTCTTGCTGCTCCAAAATAGGATCTTTTCCTAAATATTCCATCAGCTTGCTAATATTAGCTCCCGATTGAATAAGATGAATACAATCGTTATAATCGGTGTTTCGTTTTCCTGACACGAAATAATGATTAAAATAGTGAGCGAAAAAAGACATGTAGCTTGGATGATTATACAAGACCTCCTTATTTTTTAAATAAGTTTCTCCTAACTTGAAATCGGATAAAGTACGTGATACTTTTTTTAAATCGGCTAACTGATAGGTAATTAAATTCTCAAAGAATACTTTTTCCTCAGAGTTTAAAGTAGAAGTGTTGTTCAATTTTTCAGCCAAAGTATTCTCGAAAGATTGTAGAAGTTTTGTATCTCGGTATTTGTATATTTCAATAAAATGTTCTTCTAAAAAGCTGCTCATCATAAAATTGAAATTATCAATTGCCTCATTTAAAGCGTTTTTATTGTTCCAAACAATTTGCAAGGGCTTTTGTATGCTCAAAGCACTTTTAGGTGGTTTTTCTATTTGGTCTATTTGCAGTTGGTAATTTTTCCCGGTTTCTGCGAAAAAAGAAAAGGATTGATTGCCAATTTTAATAAAAACCTCTTGAATATCGTTTATT
>JAGGUP010000028.1 GCA_021158405.1 Bacteroidales bacterium | reverse complement strand
ACCGGAAGGTGATTAAATACTAGTTCCGTTTGTTCTAACGTAAGTTCTCCAGTCGGAAATTGAATATAGTTTTCTTTCATTTCTTTTTCTGCTGTAGATGGTTTTATCGTTGTTAATTTAATCTTAACAAAAGGGAGAGTCATTTCATTTGTTTCGCTTAGCATTTTATCCATTAGAGTAAGATCAAGAGTTTCCATCATAAGCGGGAATAAAACTTTTTCTTCTCTAAAAATAATCGTACTAATATTGAAAAATAAGAGACTGGCAAATTTATTAAACGCTTTTAAGTCAAAGGTATCAACTGTTGTTAATTCTATTGCTTTTCTAAAATTTTTACGAATATCATCATGAAAAGACCACATCAGTTTCAGGCAATCGTGTTCTTGCCAATGGGTTTCCAGAATAGGGAAGAGGACATTCTCTTTTACGGTATAATGCCAGGTAAACTTTTCTAAATCGGAAAAACGTTGGTTTAATTCCAAAAGTGTTTCTTTATCAATCTCTTGGTTAATCTTTTTTATAAATGGTTTTATTTCTTTGAGTTTCTCTGCAGCAATAGCATTGTCTCTCTTGAGATAATCGATAAAACTTTTAGGTTCTTCTTTAAGGGCTGGATAGGCCTTCAAGGTTTCAAAAAGAATATTGAATAACTTATTGGAAGCCATTTTCATCTTTTCAAGATCATCACTGGCTTCAAAAAACAGATTGAATGCACCTAGTATGTCAGAGGGAATAAAATTCTCCGTTTTAATGCCAAGATCTTTAATGAGTTGAGCGCCACTTTCTCCCTCAATAATACCGAGCATATATTTGTTAAGAAGGCGTATACGTGTTTTTGCGGTATTTGTGAATTCTGACATATTATATAATTCAGTTTAAAATAATTGCTTCCTCTACAAAGGTAAAGGAAGCAATTAGATTTTATTTGAATTAGGCAATTAATTTTTCTTTTTTGCCCATAAATGTTTTCATAAATAAATCGACAAAGATTCCAACAGCACCACCAATCATCATGGTATCAGGTAAAATTCTAAACCACATCCAACCGTCCATAGCATCTATGGCTTCGCGAGTTCTTGTATAATAATAACCCATTTCAGATGCTGCTCTTGTTTGTTCTAAACCAATCATTATTGTTGGCAATGTGAATAACAAAACACCAATGGTTAAGGACCAGAAAGAAATCTTGCTTAATTTATCGTTCCAGATATATCCATTGGCTAATGCATTTGTTCTTGATGCCATATATAAGAAAGCAATAGAAATATATCCAAAAGCACCTAATAAAGCAGTATGTGCGTGAGGCATAATTAAATAAGTACCATGAGAGTAATAAGAAATTGTAGGTGTATTAATAACCATTCCAAAAATTCCTGCACCAATAAAGTTTAATACAGCTGACCCTGTTATCCACATAAATGGCGTTGTAAATTGGTTAACTTCACCTCCTTCTCTACGTTTTTCTCGATAGTTTTTCCAAGCTTCAACAATCATTAAAGCTAATGGTAATGGCTCCATTGCAGAGAATATTCCACCAATAGCAATCCAGTACTCATCAAGACCTTGCCACCAATAATGGTGTCCTACACCTAATGTTCCTGCTAATGTCATTAAGAATAGTTCAAAGAACATAATTCTTTCTGCTGATTTACGAGAAACAAGACCAAGAGATACACTAAAGAAAGCAATAGTACCTGCCGCAAAGAGTTCAAAAGTTAATTCTACCCATAAATGGATTACCCACCAACGATAATAATCGTCAACAGTAAAATTTGGTTGAATCTTATGAATTGGCATCATTCCTGCGATATATAATGTTGCAATACCAAAAGCTGACCAGATAATTGTACTTACAATTGGATTATTAGTACGTGCTTTTCTTATGAGGCTAAAAACTAATAAAAACCAGAAGACAAGACCTATAAGTAATCCTATATCCCAAACTCTACCAAGGTTTAATAATTCACGACCTTCATTTCCTAACCAAAACCAAGTATCTCTTAACTGACCAGTTGCGCCCATATATAAACCTATCATTGAACCTACAGCCACAACAACTAATGCAGCCCAAAGTACATCTACCAACCAAGGGAATTTATGATCTTTATTGGCAATCCAAGGAGCTATCAATAATCCACCAACTAACCAACCTACGGCAACCCAAAGAATAGCTAACTGTGTGTGAATAGAACGAATTACATTAAAAGGTAACCAACTCTGTGAGAATATAAAATCTTGACTTGGATCAGCATAAAGGTGTGCTAAATAAGCTCCTAAAAATACTTGAACAACAAACAATAGCGACACAATCGGAATATATTTTAGTAATTTCTTTTGTGAAGGGAATAGTTTGGTAATCTTCATTGCTGGTTCTAAATATTCTCCTTTTTCTTTTTTGAGTAAATACTCATAGGTTAAAAAGACTACAACGATAGACAATACCCATAACAATAGGAATTCCCAAAGCGATACAATATGATTGTTGAATGAAGTATCTTGATCTACCAAAGGTTCTGGAGGCCAGTTATTAGACCAAGTTCTTTCAGAGTTTGTCCCTTCTGTACCCGGACGAATGGATGAAGCAACCATTTGCGACCAATCAACAAAAGCAGCAATTTTTACAGCTTCTTCCGTCCGAATTACACCACCGGGAAATGCTCTTTCAGAATCCCCTTCAACTAGCATTTTTGTTAGATGGATAACATTTCTTTTGTAGGCTTCCGCCGATGCGTCTGTATAGGTAACACCTTCTTCCAGAAGTTTTGTTTGCTCGTGGAAATCTTGTTTCACACGAACTTTTACAGCTCCTCTTTCAATGTCGCTAAGGTCTTTATCCGACTTAGAATACATTTCTTGAGCGTAAAACTCATATAAATACAAAGCTCTATGATGGAAAAATTCTGTTGAAAAATCAGGACCCATATATGCCCCCATTCCTAACATTGATCCCCAGTCCATAAGGTCAAATTCCTGAAAATAGCCTTTACCTTCTGCTACGTCATCGTAGGTGTAAAGTACTTCGCCCGAAACCGATTTTACCTCTTGGGCAATTGGTGGGACTTCTTTTTGCAGGTTGGCCGTAAAATAAATCAAAGCCGTTACCATAAAAATTGCTATGAACCAAAAGGCTGTATAAAGCCCTTTCTTGCTCATAAACTTGTCTAGCAATGTTTGTTTCATTCTTCTTTTTTTTAGTTAGTAATATACTATATACAAGTGGTATTTAATTTCAAAAAATTAAAATTTATGTATTTCGCTATAATTAAAATCAGCCAAAGTTTTGTGTTCAAATGTTTCTGTAAATTTCTCGCGCACGTGTATCCAAGTAGAATGCATCGCACAAGGGTTTTCATCAGAACATTTGTCAAAACCTAAAACACAGCCCATATATTTATCCATTCCTTCAACAGAGTCAATGATATCAGCTAAAACTATATTGTTTATTTTTTTGGCAAATGAATATCCACCTTCACGCCCTCGTGTGCTTTTAATAAAACCTGCTTTTGATAAGTCAGTCATTAAGCGGCGAAGATATTTATCGGATATTTTTAGGGTTTCAACCAAAGATTTGGCCGAATACTTTTGCTCTGGCTCTTTGGCCATAAAGCTTAAAATGCGTAAAGCGTACTCCGATGTTTTAGATAATCTCATTATATACTACCTCGATGTATTCTTTGCAAGAATACGATATTTTTTTAAAATAAAGAGCAATTTTTCATTTTTTTCGGGATAACAATCGGTATTATGGTATCGTATAGGATTCCAAAGCTCTAAGCTATCAATTTACACAAACGGTTAAAAATAATAAATTTATATGTTATATTGCTCTTAATTCAAAACTTACTGATTAGCAATGAATTAATGATTAATTAAGAAAAAATAATTGGCGTAAATTATGATGCGTTTGATACTTTAATCTAGGGCCTAAGCGCTAAAACATAAACATTAGCTATTCTTATTTAATTTGAGTACCTTTGTAAACGGATTACAAATCTTGTGATATCAATCATTCACTATCATTTTTGTTGATGAGCTATTAAAGCAAGAAAATCATCATATTAGCAGATTTCATATCTATAGTTGAATTATCAGTAAACTAGTCCAAACATCAAAGTACTAAAATTTAGTACGCTATGTGCTGTAATTGGCGCTTAGTTTTTTTTGATGGTATTAATACATTTTTATATGAAGAGTGATTCAGACAATTATAGTGGTCATAATCGCATAACAACAGCATTACTTCTTGCGGCTGGTACCGGAAGTCGCCTTTTCCCTTTAACACAAAATTCCCCAAAATGCCTTACTCTTGTAAATGGTAAATCGATTCTTGAAAGACTTATCAATAACTTAAAAAGCCAAGGATTTAAACGGCTTGTAATCGTAACAGGTCACAAAAAAGAATGTATAATGGATTATCTTGGTGAAAAATCAGGGGACATTTCCATAGAATACGTTTATAGTCCATTGTATAAAACTACAAATAACATTTATTCGCTTTGGATGGCACGTAACATAATAAATGAGCCTTTTGTACTTTTTGAAAGCGATTTGGTAATGAACTCTACTTTGCTTGATGAGATGGTTTATCCAGACAGGATGGCTATAGCTCTTATGCAACCTTGGCTAAATGGAACAACGGTTTCTGTAAACAAGGCCAATAGGGTTACAAAATTTCAAGAAGGAACAACGGATTCCTATTCGGATATCCGATACAAAACAGTTAATATTTACAGTTTTTCACTTTTATCGTGGCAGGGCATTATAAAAAAACTAAATCAACATATTACTGAAGGTGATGTGAATAGCTATTATGAGACTATTTTTGCTGAAATGACTGATAATAAGAGTTTAGTTTTTGAATCGGTTTCGTTTGATCATGAACCATGGTACGAAATTGATACCATTAAAGATTTAGCCAAAGCAGAAATCTTATTCCCAAGAGAATTGAAAAAGATTGATAGACTTGATAATGCAATGGCATCTTAATTATAGGATATAAATACCATGGAAAGCAAATATCAAACACAAGAAGAAAAATATGAATACATATCAAACCAACATGGTGGTTATTATCGGCATAATTTTACTGACCATGCTTATTTATATAATTTATATTTTCCGCCCAAGGATGTATTTAGCCATTTAAAAGATAATATTCACAACCTAGTTTTGAATTATCCCATGGCGCAAGATGCACTTGCTGAACTTATTAGTGATGTAATCAATCAGCCTGCCGAAAGAATTATTGTAGGAAATGGAGCCGCAGAGATTATAAAAATACTATCGGGAAGTTTAGCAAAAAAAATAATTGTACCCGTACCTTCGTTTAATGAATATGTTAATGCTGCACCAGAAGGACATGCTGTGGAATTTCCACTTGAATTTCCCTCTTTTCAGCTCGATGTAGATAAATTTGCAGATGAAGCTATAAAAGTTGGTGCTGATATGGCTGTTGTGATTACACCTAATAATCCAACCTCGATATTAGTGCCCAAAGCCGATATAATCCGATTGGCAGAAAAGCTAAGACCAAGCAATTGCATGCTTATTGTCGATGAATCATTTCTTGATTTTGCCGATAATAAAGAACAAATAAGTCTGGAGCAAGATATAGCTAAATATCCAAATATGGCTATTCTTAAAAGTATGAGTAAAGCCTATGGTATTTGCGGACTTAGAATAGGATATATGTTAACGGCTAATGCAGAATTTGCCGAGTCTGTCCGCAATGGAATTCACATATGGAATATTAATGGATTTGCTGAAGAATTTCTTCGAATACTACCTCAGTACAAACAAGAATTTGATGATAGCTGTGAAAAAGTGAAAATAGATAGAGACGTTCTTTATAAAAAGCTATGCACCATTAATGGGATGACAGTTTTTGAACCCGATGCAAACTATATTTTTTGTCGTTTGCCCGATGCGGCTTTAAGTGGGCCGGAAGTAACAAAGCGTCTTTTTATTGAGCACAATATTTATATAAAAGACAGTGTTGGAAAAACCCAACCCGAGGCCGACCGATATATTCGGATTGCTAGTCGTACTCCTGAAGAAAATAACGTGCTTATTGATGCTTTAAAAGAGGTTATGTATGAATAATAATAAACAAGTAAGCGTATTTCGCTTTATAAAAGATCTGCCAAATATTATTTCTCTTTTGGGATTAATGAGTGCCGTAGTTGCGATTTATTTTGCTATACAAGGAAATTTTCAGGCGGCAATGATAGGAGTTTTGTGGGCAGTATTATTCGATTGGTTTGATGGTATTATTGCAAGAAAAATGAAAGGCAGAACAAAAGTACAAGGTGATTTTGGAGCCCAGTTTGATTCTATGATTGATATTGTAAGCTTTGGGATTTTTCCTGCAATTGTGCTTTTAAGCTATGGAAATTACACTATTTGGTTTTTACCCGGAGCATTTGTAATTATTGCTGCTAGTGCTATCCGATTGACTTACTTTAATGTTTATGGCCTTATCGATAGCAAAACCTATAAAGGCTTCCCTCTGGATAACAACGTACTAATATTGGCATTTGTGTTTTTATTTGAAAGCTTCTTCACACATTCTACTTTTTCCATTTTAATTTATACACTCTTGATGCTTCTATCGGCTCTAAACCTATCCTCAATCTCTACACCAAAATTTGGAGGGAAATGGGTTTATGCTTTAGTGGCTTATGTATTCGTTATGACAATTGTTTTTGGATGGCTATTATGGCATCAATTATAGACTGATAGTTTGTGCTCGGTTTTTCAGCATGAAACGGTTGGGCTATGAAAATGTAGGCGATTTCGAAGCATAATTCTTCAACTTTCTATGAAGTTCAAACGGGCTATAACCCTTGATTTCACTACTAAATCGTCTATTTTTAATAACCTTTATCAGACAGTGGCATTCTTTGTTATCAATCATTTTCTCTTTCAAATTTGCTACAATTTTCATTTTTTACGGTGTATGGACAAGACTTACTCTTCCCGATTTTTTTTCGGGATGTGTATGGCTTTCGGGTTGGCTTTTCTTTACGCTACTTTTTCGTATAAATGTTTCTGAAATTCTATAAACAATGAACTTATATTTTGAACATCACCCAAAATCTTCATAGCATCTTCTAATGACTGATATTTTGTTTGAAGTAGAATTGGTAATTTTTCTTGGTCAAGTTCGCTTATTCCTGCCTCAACATATTTACTCAAAACAAAATCAATAAATTCTTTTTGCTTATCATTCAGTAATGCAAAAATGGTGGCTTTTGCTCTTGTTGCTCTTTCTTCTCGTGTTATTGGTTTAAAATCGCTATCAAACACGTATTCCAGAACATCAAACAAATCACTTTTTTCTGCATTTATCAGTTTTTGAAGAGTAGTCAATTCATCTTTGCCAAAACCTGCTTCATCTAATTTTTCAAGTAGTGTTTTTCTTGTTGTCGGATTACTCCAAATTTCTCTTAATTCCTTTTCATTCTCAAAAAAGTTAGGAAGTTCGCCAAACAAGTTTTCTAAAAACTCTTGGGCCGAAATTGGTTTGCCGTCTGCACTCCAAAATGAAGTGGCAATCATATGTTGTATTTCTCTTTCTTTACCGTCTTTCAGTTTTACTTTTATTTTAGAAGGGCTTTCTTTTTCTTCGTAATCTTCGCCTTTCTCCTTTACTTCCGATTTTTTTGGTTCACCTGTTTTATATTCTGTCGGTTCTATTGGTTCGCCATCCCATTCTGGGTCTGAAAATCGTTGATAAGCATCTACAAAATCATAGATTGTAAAAAACTCTTTGCCGTCAAAAAGTCGAGTTCCACGACCAACAATTTGTTTAAATTCTATTATCTGATTTACTGGACGCATCAACACAATATTTCTAATATTTCGTGCATCAACACCCGTAGAAAGTTTTTGCGAAGTAGTTAAAATTGTAGGAATTGTTTTTTCGTTGTCTTGAAACTCTCTTAAAAACTGTTCGCCTATTTCTCCATCATTTGCTGTTACACGAACACAATAATTCGGTTCGACAGGCTCACCGACCTTCTTTGTATCTGAGCGTGTCGAAGATACCAAATCTCGAATTGCGGCTGCGTGGTCTTGGGTGGCACAAAAAACAATCGACTTTTCATTCTGATTGATTTCGTCCATAAAAATCTTAACTCGTTTTGCTTCTCGTTCCTTAATTTCAATAATCCTATTAAAATCAGGCTCGGTATAAAGTCGTCCTTCTTCAATATCGCCTTCAATTATATTGTCATCACTTGTATAAATATAATCGTCAAGGGTAGTTTTAATTCGCTTTACTTTGAAAGGTGTTAAAAAACCATCGTTAATTCCTTCTTTTAAAGAATAGATATAAACAGGATCACCAAAATAAGCATAAGTATCAACATTATCTTTTCGTTTTGGTGTAGCAGTTAATCCTAACTGAACGGCAGGTGAAAAATATTCTAAAATTCCACGCCAATTGCCCTCGTCATTTGCTCCGCCGCGGTGGCACTCGTCAATTATGATAAAATCAAAAAAGTCTTTTGGATATTGACCGAAGTATGGTTCGACAAGCTCACCAACCTTTGGTTTAGTATTCTTTGAATCATATTTTGATTTGGATAATTTCATTAATAACTCAATATCATTCTTGATTAAGGCTGCTTTTTTTGCTCTACTCCACTTCTGTATTTGTTTTTCCCTATTAAATGCATTATCAATTCTATCAAAAGTTTCGTAATAAACTAATTTAACGGGTAAATGTAATTTAGTGTATTTAGAACCATCACCATTATTATGTTCTGTTAGTCTATATTTTAAGTTTTTTGTACTGCCCGTATAAAAGCTACCATCAGAACATTCTAAAATATACATATAACCATAACTATCTTTAATATGTGATATTTCAACAAATTTTTCAATTTCATTTATGTCGGTTGGTGAGCTTGTCGAACTAGACATAAATGACTGAAAAATAGTAAAAAAGATACTGCCATTTGTTGGCACTTTCCCTTTTTTCTTAATCTCTTTTGGTTTTATGCGAACCATTGCATCTTCGGGAAATGCCGAAAATGAGTTATATGCTTGGTCGGCTAAAATATT
>JAGGUP010000141.1 GCA_021158405.1 Bacteroidales bacterium | reverse complement strand
GTTACTTTTAACCTCTCCTCTTGACGCTCTATTTTTAAACGAATCATTCCATAACCATTCGTTCCAAGCCAAATAAATCCCTTTTTATCTTGATAAATTGTATATGTTGACTTAAAGTATTCACAAAGTTCATTTCCAACAATTTCTGACCAGCTAATAAGTTTCGAATTTCTTGTATCAAAAACATTAATCCCCTCTCCATCCGTTCCAACAAAAATCAAATCATCTTGTCCTTTGCAAAGTGCAAATACAGCATTGTTAATTGAGCTGTTACTTTCATCGAATATTTCATATTTTAGTGGTTTGGTGGGATTTGGAAGAAAAATGGAAGAAAAATGGAATACGCCTTTTCCTTTTGTACCAACCCAAATAGATTTTCCTCCCTCTACTAAAAGCGCCCTAACAATACCCCCTTCAATCTCGGGTACTTGTGCTTTCGAAATTAGGTTAAACACCTTTCTAAGAGGATATATTTTAAAGAGTCCGTCTCCATCCGTGCCCGTCCAAATTATATTTTCATTTCCTTGTATTAATGTAGTTATCTTTTGATTATTTAAGTGCTTTAACCAAGGTTTATTGGCAATATTTCCAGAGCTATCAATCATAAAATACCCTGATTTACTCGAGAGGATAATTCCTTCAGTAGTATATCCAGTGATCTTTTGAACGTCCTTTTTATCTATCGTCACGTCACTATTATCCAATAGTGAATGTACTTTAGCATCTCCTGTTATTAAAATAGTGCAAATTTTCCGATTTGGCAGTATCCCAAATTCTCGAATATTATCAGATATTATTTTATTTTCTGATATTATTAATTCACTACCATTTTTAGTGTCAAGAGTTAATAAAAAAAGTTCGTTGTTTTCGAATAACACCAATAATTCACCTTTTGATGTGAATTCCATATTTTTAACAACTTTTACTGGAAGTTTTTTGGTGTCTAATAATTTAAAATCAATACCATCAAAGTACCCAATTCCCCAACCCTTAATAGCACAGAAAACCCTCTTTGAATTATCTAGAGTCATATTGAATTCCGATTCAGTTAAAGGAGAGATATTTTCTCTTGAAAAATAATAACGATGAAACGTATTCGATTTTTTATCATAGCTATTAATCCCATGTATTGTCAATATCCAAATTCTACCGGCATTATCTTCATCTATTTTCAGTATTACCTGATTGGCTAAACTTTTTTCATTATTCAGCTCCGGCCTGAAAATTTTGAAATTATTCCCATCGTATCTGTTTAATCCATCCCACGTGCCTATCCATAATAAATTTTCTGAATCCTGAAATATTGCATTAACCGAACTGTTTGAAAGCCCTTTGGTATTATCTAATTGTTCTATTGCATATTTTAAATCTAATATTTTTGAAGTATCTAGCGATTCTTCAATAGTATTATTAGCACCTTCAAGCTCTATATCTGATTTTAAGTCAGAACTTAAATTCTTTAAAGCGGTCGTATCTCGCTCTCTTTCACAAGAAACAACAAATATAACGGCGATTAGAACGCCAATAAAAAATCCTTTGTTTTTCAACTTGTATCTTTAATTACATTTTCATCAATCAAATTTATTTTCATCCTAACCTAATAGTAAAATTTCTAATCTCTTAACAATTAATCAGTATAAACCATTTATAATAATCTACTTAAACTAATATTGATTAGGAACTCGTCACGGATAACTACATACTGCTTTTTTAAATCAACGTAAAAATAACAAAATTTATCGAAAATATATTAAACTATTTATCCATCAGCTTCAACTAATTCCCATTTTATTCATCAAAAAAGTAGCATTTAGATTTTGTGAAACTCCTTTCCGAAGTTTATAATCAAAAACCAATTGTTCGTTTTCAATCTCCACCTCAAAACAAGCGGTTTTCACATTTTCGGGAAAACTTTTACTCAACTCGGCTAACTGCAAATCGTGCGTGGCAATAATTCCGGCAGCTTGCAAGCCAATCAATTTTTTTACGAGTGCTTTTGAGCCTTGCTCTTTATCTTTCGAATTGGTTCCTTTTAATATTTCATCCAAAATTATAAAATAGGATTCTCCTGTTTTTAATGCGTCAATAATGCGTTGCAAGCGTAATAATTCAGCATAAAAATACGATTCGTTATTCGATAAGGAATCGCTTGTTTTAATGCTGGTAAAGGGCTGCAAAATACTCGTTTTAAATTGTTTTGCACAAACAGGAGCTCCCGCTAAAGCCAGCACCAAGTTTACACCAACGGTTCGTAAATAAGTACTTTTGCCTGCCATATTTGCACCTGTAATTACATAAAATTGAGAGGAAGAAGGAAATGAAATATCATTATCGACACGGGTTTTAGATTGCAATAATGGATGACCTAATCCTTCTCCTTCCACCGAAAATCCATCGATTCGTATTTCGGGAAAAATCAAATCCGTTCGGTTGTATTGAAAAGTAGCAAATCCAACAAGCATTTCCATCTCGGCGATAGCCTGAAAAGCTTTTGATGGTAATTTTCTATAGCTTGATTTCCACTGTTCCAAACGAATACTTTGTCGAATGTCCCAAAGTAAAAAATAATTCAATATCGGCCAAACCAAAATATTCATACGTGTATCAAAGGCTTGGGTGATTTTACCTAATTTTTTTAATGCCCGACTGGCTTTTTCCTCCTTGCAAGAAAATTTTTCCTGTACTTTTCTTAAGCCATCACTTTTAAAATCTGCTTTTTCTATATGATTAATTAGTGTCTGAAAACGAAATAAAGTATCGCTTTGCTTACTCAGCTCAACATGTTGTAAATTGATTTGCTTAGAATAAAAACCCGTGAAACCGAGAGTAATAAGCAAATAAATTAAAAATACAAACGACGAAATCACGCCTAACAAATACACGATAAAAACAAGTAGCGAAAGAAACGGTATTGTATATTGGGCATATTTAAACAGCTTGTTTTTAAAAATAGACTGGCGATTGATCCAATTAGGCAATGTTTCAGCCAATCTATTAGGATCGGGCGAAAAAGCAGATTCTTTATTAAAGGCCAATAATCCCAATGCCCTAAAATTATTCATCCATTTTGGATTTTCATGAAGTTCATTTACGGCTTTTTGTCGCTGATTAATTTCATCCGCCTTCTTCTCGAGTTTATTTAATACGCTGGCCATAAATTGATTACCAGCTTTGGAAAAATTTCTGTTCAGCATTTGAAATATACTTTCTTTTCCAAATATATCCAAATCACTCGTAAAGGAATGATGGCTATCAATAAATTCTTTCCCGTCGTAGAAAGGAGAAAAATCTCCCTCTAAAGCCAAAAGTTCATCGCGGTACAAATTCAGATAAATTGTTGACTCTCTCTTTTTTTCGATAAATCGCTCGTGCCGAACAGCAATAATTACAAAAACAAGAATGAAAATCAGAAGAAGAGATCCAACCAAAATTAAATTCGTACTCGAAGCAAAATAAACAGTTACAATTCCTAACAAAAACCAAATAACCCTGGCCTGAGAATAAATTTTTATTAGACGTGTTAGGCCTTCTATTTTTTTGATATAGTTAGCCTGTTCTTGTTGATAAAATTGTTTTGCCGCTGGATTCATTTGCTTAGGGTTTGCTTTTTTACAAAGGAACAAATATTCGCTTGAATCAAAAAAAACAAAGCGATAAAAGATGTTATTGATCATTTATTAACCGCAGAAACACGATGTGAAATTATTTTTTTATATTTGAAAAAAATAAGTAAAGCATGGTTCGCACACTAATTATAGATGATGAAACTAGAGCCCGAGAAGGAATTCAGGCTATGCTTGAAATCTATTGCAAGGAGGATGTTCAAGTCGTTGGGCAAGCCAAAAATTTACGTACCGGTATAGAAGCTATCAAAGAATTGAAGCCTGATTTGGTTTTGCTCGATATTCAAATGCCCGATGGATCTGGTTTTGATTTACTCAATCGCTATGGTAAAATCGATTTTCAAGTTATATTTATCACCGCTTTTGAAGAATATGCCATTCGAGCATTTAAGTTTAGTGCGCTCGATTATATTCTAAAACCTATTGAGCCTGATGATTTGATAAAAGCCATAAAAAAGGCAAATGAATTGCATAATTCAAGTCAATGGGATAATATAGATGTTCGGTTCGAGACTTTCTTATCCAACATGAAAAACCACAAAGTAGAAGATAAAAAGATCGTTTTAAGAACCACGGAAAATATTTATGTTATTTCTATTGAAGATGTTGTTGCTTTAACTAGTGAAAGGAATTATACCCGCTTTTATTTCCGAGATAGACCTAATATTATTGTTTCAAGAACGCTGAAAGAGTTTGAGGGTGTACTCAGTGATTTTGGTTTTCTCCGCATACACCGCTCCCACATGATCAATCTTAAATATATTGATCGCTATGAAAAAACGGATGGTGGTTATGCCATTATGCATGGCGATTTAAGATTTGAGGTTTCACAAAGAAGAAAAGAAGATTTACTCTCCTTTTTCGAGCACTTATAAAAAACCGGGCAAAACCCGGTTCTAAAATAATCTATAAACTAATTTTATGCAATCGCAATCTGCTTTTTAAGCTTTTGCTCTTCTTTCTTTTTAGGTATTTTGATGTGTAAAATACCATCCCTTTGTTCCGCCTCAACTGATTCAATATCAATATTTTTTGGCAATCTAAAGGAGCGATTAAGCGAATCAAAAGAAAACTCTTTAAGCCATTCTTGCTCTTCATCTTTGGCTTCCTGTTCAGCTGTAATGTTTAAAATATGCTCGTCAATTTCAATATGAACCTGCTCTTTTTTAAAACCCGGAATCAATATATTCAATTCAAAGGCTTCGTCATTTTCTTTAATATTTGTAGTAGGACGATTGCTTGAATCTCCTAATTCGCCTTCAAAAAAACGATTGAATAAATTGTTAAATGAAGGCTCGCTGTCAAATTTTACTAATCTAATCATAATCTCTTTCCTTTCTTTAATTTTTAATGCTTTATTTATTTTCTTTTTTCTTAATTGTTTTCAAGTTTCATACCAATGAAGTGAATATGCCTTTTTGTCAAAAATGTTTTATTTTAACTGACTTATTGTCAGTTTATTGCGTTTTATTTTATTTATTAGGAAAAAATAACGCTTTAATTACCTTTGCGATTAGACTATGCAAAAACTAAAAATTGATAACGGTAAGAAAATCCTAAACGCCATGAAACCCAGCCGCATTATTTTACCAATTATTATTGGTTTGGGGGTTGCGGCCTATATGCTATTTAGAAATTTTGATGTCGATACGTTTTCATTTTTTCAATGGTCGGCAGCAGCAGGCTTATGGATTTTTGTCTCTTTATTAATGATGGTTATTCGCGATTTTGCTTACATCATTCGTATTAAACTTTTAACCGACAAAAAATTAAATTGGCGACAAGCCTTTGAGATTATTATATTGTGGGAATTTAGCTCTGCAGTATCTCCTTCGATAGTTGGGGGAACAGCTCCGGCTATCTATTTTCTGTATAAGGAAAAACTTAGCGCCGGAAAAAGTACTGCAGTAGTGTTGGCGGCAATTTTTTTAGACGAGCTCTTCTTTATTCTTACTATTCCTATTCTAATACTCATATTTGGAAACGATGTTTTTCCTTCGCAAGATCTTGCTCATTTAAGTCAACTCAAATACTATTTTTGGCTGGGTTACGGTGTTATTTTTGCATATACTGCAATGTTGGGATACGCCATCTTTATAAATCCATATATTGTTAAAACTGTTTTTTTATTGCTTTTTCGTTTTCCTTTAATAAAGCGCTGGAAAGATAATGTTTGTTTATTATCGGATCAATTGATTGAAACCTCCAAATGGTTTAAAACAAAGCCTCTTAGTTTTTGGGTAAAATCTTTTTTGGCAACTATAATTTCTTGGACAGGTAGGTTTTGGGTGGTTAACTTTATGTTTATGGCTTTCTTTATTGATGCTTTAGGATGGCGTGAACACTTTTTAATTTATGCCCGTCAACTTACCATGTGGATACTTTTATTGGTCAGTCCTACACCTGGCGGAAGCGGATTAGCTGAAATCTTTTTCCATGATTTCTTAAGAGACTTTATTCCTAATTTGAACTGGGTTATCCCTTTAGCACTTCTTTGGCGTTTAATTTCTTATTATCCGTATTTATTTATTGGAGCTATAATTTTGCCACGTTGGGTAAATAGAGTATTTAGAAAAGAGAAAAAAAACTAATCCTTTTTATTCTTTTCAACCCATTCATCATGAAAAGACTTTTTAGCGAAAGGCGGAAATTTCCGATTATTTCCCCATAATTTCTTGATAAAGAGAGAAATGAAAAAACTCTTGGTTTTACCACTAAAAAAATCAAGCCAATTCCTTTTCATTAAAAATTTATTACTTCCCTTAACCATTAATTTTTCTACCACTGTGCTCTGTTTTTGTATAACAGCATCACGCCTGTTTAATAATAACAAATCATGTAGGGGGATTTTTACTGGACACACCTCTGTACAAGCACCGCAAAGAGAAGAAGCAAAACTCAAATGTTTATAATCTTTCATCCCCAACAACCAAGGTGAAATAACAGAACCTATTGGTCCGCTATAGGTGGCTTCATAAGTATGTCCGCCAATATTTTTATAAACCGGACAAGCGTTTAAACATGCGCCACAGCGAATACACGATAAGGCTATTCTTTGCTCTTCCTGTGCCAGAAGTTGCGTACGATTATTATCTAAAATAATCACATAATTTTCTGTTGGACCATCTATTTCTCTTGCTTTTTTTGGACCACTAATAATACTGTTATAAACAGTCATTCGTTGACCGGTGCCATGACTACTTAATAAAGGCCAGAAAAGATCCAAATCGTTTATGCTTGGAATAATTTTTTCAATACCGGCAATGGCAATGTGAACCGGAGGCATAGACATGCTTAAAGCTCCATTCCCTTCATTTTCCGTGAGTGCAATAGATCCAGTATCAGCAATTAAAAAGTTGGCCCCGGTTATTCCTACATCCGCATTATAAAATTTATCACGAAGTATTACTCTTACTTTAGCCGTTATTTCCTCTGGACTCAAACCTTCGTCCCAGCCCATTTTTTCATTAAACAAAAGAGCAATATCCTCTTTAGATTTATGCATGGCCGGAGTAACAATATGGTAAGGTTTTTCATTAGCTAGTTGTACAATGTATTCACCCAAATCGGTTTCCAGAGATTCTATTCCCTGCTTCTCCAAAAATGTATTGAGCTCTATCTCTTCTGTAGTCATCGATTTCATCTTAACTACTTTTTTTGCTCCATGCTTTTTAAGGATATTTAAAACTTCGTTCCGTGCTTCTTCAGCATCAACAGCCCAAATAACTTTTCCCCCATTATTTGTAAAATTTTGTTCAAAATCAATCAGACAGGAGTCTAAATTATTCACCACTTTACGCTTAATATTTGCAGCTCTGCTTTTGGCTAAATCTAAATCTTCGTATTGCAATAAACCCTTTTTAAATGCAGCATTATACTTTCCAATATTGAATGTAATCGTCTTTCTGTGCTTCAAATCAAAAGCTTTCAATTTTGATTGTTTTTGGAATTTATCTGCAATTTCTGACATAATTTTCTAGTATTAAAGCGTTTTTGAAATTTTTTCAACACGATTTTGATGTCTACCGCCTTCAAACTTAGTATTTAAAAACACCTTCACCATTTTCCACGCAATCTCAAAATCAACAAATCTACCCGGTATAGAAATTATATTAGCGTTATTATGTAAACGTATTAACTCTGCTTGTTCTACCGACCAACACAAACCAGCGCGTACACCGGCATATTTATTAGCAGTTATTTGCGCTCCATTTCCGCTTCCACACATAATTATCCCAAAAGGAAAAACTCCATCATCAATCGCTTTAGCCAGAGGATGAATAAAGTCAGGATAATCAACACTCTCTTCCGAAAAAGTGCCATAATCTTTTACGGTAAATCCTTCTTCTTGAAGTTTCTTAATTAAAAATGCTTTCATGGCAAAACCTCCATGATCCGAAGCTAAAGGAAGTATGATTGATTTATCTATCATAGATTTTTTTTTACAAATTTAAAGATAATGCTTTGGCATATTTTATTAAATTTAAAAATAATTTTGCTACTCATTTATTTACCTAATATACCACTTTTATTTAGTCTTGTTAACGTATTGTTTATTTCCTGTTGATAAACAGGCATAAGTTCAATGTTATCAACAAATATAAACTGTCTTTTTACTTCGACAAAATCTTATCCTTATTTATTCATATTTATCACCGCTTTGTCAACAATTTCTCAGGGTCGTTTTTATGCTTATTTATAAACTTTTACTCTATAAACAAAATGTTGAAAATGTCGATTAGTTTTTTGGTATCAATTAAATAGGTATTTATTAATTGTTGAAAACCATCCGGCTTATAAACATGCAAGTTTTCTTCGATAAAGTTATACAGCTATTCACAGCCTATAATAATACTAATAATAATTTTTATAAAATATATTCATATTTATACGCTGTTGATAAGACAAATTGGGAATAAAATTAGATGAATTATTCTATCGAAATTATTTAAGTTTGCATCAAAATAAAAAGTAATGATTGATTACATTCAGGAAATCAAAAAGCTAAAAAAAGAAAAAAACGCATTAATTCTTGCTCACTATTATCAGATATCTGAAATTCAAGATATTGCTGATTACGTTGGTGATAGTCTTGGTTTAGCTCAAGCTGCTGCTGAAACGAAAGCCGATTTAATCGTTTTTGCCGGTGTTCATTTTATGGCTGAAACAGCGAAAATACTCAATCCAAACAAAAAAGTAGTTTTGCCCGATTTAGACGCCGGATGTTCATTAGCAGCCTCCTGTCCTCCAGTCGACTTTGCTAAGTTTCGTGTCAAATATCCCGATCATATTGTATTATCGTACATAAATTGTACGGCAGGAATCAAAGAACTTTCCGATGTTATTGTCACATCGGGAAATGCAGTTCAAATTGTAGAATCATTTCCCAAAGATCAGAAAATAATATTTGCTCCGGATAAAAATTTAGGTGGATATATCAATCAAATTACGGGAAGAAATATGATTTTATGGGATGGAACCTGTGAAGTGCATAATCAATTAACAACAGAATCTATTATAAAATTAAAGTTAATACATCCTGATGCTCAGGTGGTTGCTCATCCTGAATGTGACGGACCTGTTTTGGCTTTAGCTGATATGATTGGATCTACTACGGCTATGCTTAAATACACCGAAAAAACAAATTATAAAAAGTACATCGTTGCAAGTGAAACAGGTATTTTGTATCAAATGAAAAAAAACTCACCCGAAAAAGAATTTTTAGTTGTTCCAAAAGACGAAACATGTAGCTGTAACGATTGCCCTTATATGAAATTAAATACCTTAGAAAAACTCTATTTGGCCCTAAAAATCGAAACTCCAAGTATTGAATTATCTGCCCAAGTGATTGAACGAGCCAAAAAACCAATATTAAAAATGTTGGATATTTCAAAAAAAATGGGCTTAATTTAAGAACAAAAAAATCCCGTTCATCAGTTGACAAACGGGATAGGAAATTTAAGTTTCTATAAAGTTTAACTAAACAAGTTTAACGTTTACGGCATTTAATCCTTTTTTTCCTTCTTGAAGTTCAAATGATACTTCATCATTTTCTTTGATGTCGTCAATCAATCCTGACACATGAATAAAATACTCATTGTCTGAATCATTGTCTTTTACAAAACCATAACCTTTGGTTGTGTTAAAAAATTTTACTGTTCCTGTATTCATAATAATTTATTGATAATTAGTAATTACACAAAGTTATACAATTTTTTAGATGGAATACTAAAAATTAAATTTTCTTTAATAGCACGATTTTTCTTTTTATTTTCGCCGCTCAAAACGAAACTTTATGACAAAAATTACACTTATTCTAAGCCTTTTTATTTCTCTTTTAATTGTTGGATGTTCAAGCACTTCCAGTCTGAGTAAACAAACTGATAAAGCGAGCAAGGCCTTTGCTACCGGCGATTTTGAAATAGCCTTTAATTTATATGATAGTTATATAAGAGATCAGGAAAACAAGGAAAAAGAAGTAAATGGTGATTTATATGGTATGGCTGCTAAAGCCGCTTTAAAAACGGATAAATTTATAGATGCAGAGAAATATTATAAGCTCGCTCTTTATAAAGAAGCTGGTGATTCTGACTTATATGTTCAAATGAGTGCCGTTTATCGGAAGATTGATAACTTATCGAAAGAGATGGATGCTCTTGAGTTTTATGTAAAACATTTTGCTAAAGAGGCGGTGAATAACCCACAAAAAAAACGCTTGTTTGAACTCTATATAGAAAGTGAAAACTGGGAAAAAGCAGAGAAATTCTGGCCTAGTTTCAATGTTGAAAACCAATCTGAAATACAATTAATGGAACTTTATTTAACAGCTCTAAAAAATCTGGATAAAACAGAGTTAGCCGACAAATTAGCTTCTTCTATATTGAAGAGAGAAGTTTCAAATAGAATTGCTTTGGAATGGAGAGCAGAAAAATATTTCCGGAAGGCAGAAAATCGTTATCAAGGAGCATTGGATGCTTATGAAAAGAATAAAACGAATAAGCAATACAATTTAATGTTAAAAGCCTTGGATAGAGTAACGTTTGATTTCAAAAAATCTTTGAAGTATTATAGAATGCTTTATAAAATATACCCTTCAAAAGAGTATGCAAAATATATGTCTAATATATATGTACGTTTTCAGGATAAGAAAAATTCGAGTTACTATTTAAGGCTATCCAAATAATACTTTTATTTGCTTTTGGAATATTTGATTGTAAATAATTACAAAAGTGAATAGGATTACTATTTAGGGTATTAAATCCTAAATCAAAAGAGAAGGCGAATCCAATTGCTTTTTTTATCTTTGTGTACATCTTCAAATACTAGCTTTGAAAAAAGACCGAATCATTTTAGGTATAGACCCGGGAACCAATATTATGGGTTATGGACTTATTCATCAAAATGGAGATACCATTGAAATGATTGCTATGGGTGTTCTAAAATTAGGAGGCTATTCGGGTCATCCAATAAAATTGAAGAAAATATTTGAGAGAACCTTAGCGCTTATCGACGAATATAAACCCGATGAAATGTCGCTGGAAGCTCCTTTTTTTGGGAAGAATGTACAATCGATGTTGAAGCTGGGTAGAGCACAGGGTGTTGCTATGGCTGCCGGATTGTATAGAGATATTCCTATTTTTGAATATGCGCCAAGAAAAATAAAAATGGCCATTACCGGAAAAGGAACGGCTTCAAAAGAACAGGTGGCAGCTATGCTTACACAACTTTTGAAACTAAAAGAACAAACCCAATATTTAGATGCTACCGACGGATTAGCCGCCGCCGTTTGTCATTATTTGCAAAAAAACCCAAGTTCAGAAGGCGAAAGCTATACCGGATGGAAAAGCTTTGTTAAAAAAAATCCAAAACGGGTTAAGTAGCTGATAATTTATATTATAATGTGATATACCGAGTGATACGATGACTCGAAGTCATCGTATCACTTAAACATTTATTCTGTAATTAATTTAAAACCAACGCCATGTACATTCAATATTTCTATCGTGGGATCACTTTTTAAATACTTGCGCAATTTAGTGATATAGACATCCATGCTTCGTGCATTAAAATAACTATCATCAAGCCAAATTTGTTTTAAAGCTACACTTCTGTCCAGCGTTTCGTTTTTGCACGCACAAAGCATTTTTAATAGTTCCGCTTCTTTTGAGGTGAGTTTTTGACTTACTCCATCGGCAGATAAGATATGACGAGTGACATCAAAAGAGAATTTTCCTATACTGAAAAACTCTTTGTTTGCACTTTCTTTATTAGCCCGAGTTCTGCGTAAAATAGCTTCAATGCGCACCAAAAGCTCTTCCATGCTAAAAGGCTTTGTAAGATAATCGTCGGCACCAATTTTATAGCCTTCCATTTTATCTTCTTGCAAAGATTTGGCTGTTAAAAACAAAATAGGAATGTTTTTATCTGTTTCACGAATTTCACGCGCCAAGGTAAAACCATCTTTAATGGGCATCATCACATCTAAAATAAGAAAATCATATCCTCCTTTTTGAAATTCAATCAAGGCTTCTTGCCCGTTTACACAAAGGGTAGTTTTAAATTTTTTAGCATCGAGGTATGCCTTTAATACGGTTCCCAGATTTTTATCATCTTCTGCCAATAGAATTTTAATTTCCTGCTTTTCCATTTTAAGCTTGTTTTAATATTGTGTTAAATGGTAAGTAGACCGAAAAGCTACTTCCTTTTTTTAGTTCACTTTCAAGGGTAATTTTCCCATTATGCTTTTCTACAATTGTTTTCACATAGCTCAGACCTAAACCAAAGCCCTTAACATTGTGAATATTTCCCGTAGGCACACGATAAAGTTTTTCGAATACCCGCTTTTGATTGGATTTACTAATGCCAACCCCATTATCTTTAATTGTAAACAAAATACCCTGACCAATTGTTTTGGTTGAAATATGTATAATTGGCGCCCAAGGAGTGTATTTGTTTGCATTATCAAGCAAGTTAAAAATAATATTGGTTATATGGACACGATCGGCTTGAATAATTGTATGTGTTGCATTTAAGTCGGTATGAATTACACCGCCTTTTTTCTCAATTTGTAAATTTATTTTTGAAATAGCATCGTTTAGAGCCTCATGAATATTGATATTTTCCATTTTTAATATTATTTCTCCTTTTTGAAAACGAGCGCTCTGTAATATTTTTTCTGCCATCCCGGAAAGCCGACCATTTTCCTCTGAGATTACCTTGATATAAGATTCGTAAAAACCATTAGTTTTAACAATATCTTTATCTGATAAAGCTTCGCAGGCAAGCGAAATAGTAGATATGGGCGTTTTAAATTCGTGGGTCATATTGTTGATAAAATCGTTACGCATTTCCGAAACTTTTTTCTGTCGGAAAACGGTACTCACCACATAAGTAAAAGAAAATATGATTGCCGAAATAAGAAAAAACGAAATGAATAATAATACCCACAAACGCGTAATGAGAAATTGTTGTTCATAAGGAAAATAGAGCATCAACGAATCGTGTTGGGAGAAAATATCACCGGGAAAAAGGAAATACCTAAATCTGGATGATAAAAGAGCTTTTGGATACTTTCCTGATTTTTGCAAAACCAATTTATTACGACTGGGATTATAAACACCAAATTCGTATTTAGTATTGATGTTTGCAGCGCGAAATTCGCGTTGTAAAAGCGAATCGATAAGTTGTGTACTTATCCGATTTTCGACAAAAACATTTAATTTTTTCGATTGAGAAAAAAGGTTTTCAATAATACGTTGAGAGCTAAAACCACTATTGTTAATATCGTTAATGTTTATGTTTGGTGAAAAATTTAATAGATTTGAAATAAGTGACTGTTTAAGAGTATCGGCCGAATTATTAAGTAATAACTTATTCTGAGAAAGCAGTTCTTTTTGTTTTGTATAGGTGAGCGCGCGGTCTATTCTTTCTAATGCGTAAACGGTATTCGTAACCGCTGCATCCACATCGCGAATAAAAATAGCTTGCTTAACCATAAGCGTGTTCTTGATCCAATAAACTTGAATTACCATCAAGCTAATTAGCGCAAAAGACATAAGACTAATGATTAAATAAATGATCTTTTTATTCATGTTTTATATGGTAATTTTAACAAAGATAGAGTTGAAACTTATTGTAAATAAGGCTTTAACTTTCTTTAACGCTTCTTAAAAGCTCTTAACATTTCAGGGTATTTGTTTGTAGTATTTTTGCCCTTGTAATTGAATGAATTTTCTCATAGTTCACAGAAATTAGTAAACTTTTTTATTTAGTGAAATTTTGATTTTTGGTTTGAAAGTGCGGTTGGCAGGCTGCACTTTTTTAGTTTATAACCTGATCGACCGTTTCTTCTGCTTTGTTTTTTACTTTATCTAAAACACCATCATCTTCATTAATGCCATTGTAAAATTTTATTATTGCAGGAGCTACATCTTCTATGTAGGGATATAATACGGACTTGGTGGTTAATGATTCATTAAATACGAATTTATTTTTATCGAAATTATTTATAAAATAAATGATAAAACTTAAAAAGATCGCCGCTTTTAAGACGCCAAAAAACCCACCAAAACTTTTATTTAAAAAACTTAAAGCGACTAAATCGATCACTTTTTCGAGGAGTTTCCCTATAAGATTAATAGCAATGACCACTAAAATAAAGGTAATAATAAAGGAGAGTATGCCTAAATATTTCTGTGTCATTTCAAAATGATCACTTAAGAAATCGGCAGTGAGATAGGAAAAATGTAAACTGACATAAATTCCCAGAGCCAAAGCGGCTAAAGTGGCCAATTCAATAATTAATCCTTTAGAAAATCCTTTGTAGGCAAGCCATACAATTGGGATTATAAAAATAATGTCGAGTATTCCCATAATTTATTTTTTTAAACGTTTAGTAAGCTCGGTTGCAAAAACGAAGGCGTTGAGCTCATCATTATCATCAATTAAAATAGTGTCTTTATTGCCTTGCCAACTGAGTTTTCCCCTATTAATAAAGCTAATATTATCGCCCATTATTAATACGGAATTTATATCGTGTGTGTTAACTATCGTGGTCATATTATATTCCTCGGTAATTTCAACAATCAAATCATCTATTAAGTTAGCTGTTTTTGGATCGAGGCCGGAATTAGGCTCATCGCAAAATAAATATTTAGGATTATTTGCAATGGCGCGCGCTATGGCCACACGTTTAGTCATCCCACCACTTAATTCTCCGGGAAATAGTTTATTGGCATTTTCCAGATTGACTCGTTTTAAAACTTCATTTACACGCTGCTGCTTTTCCTCTATGTGTTGATGTGTAAACATATTAAGCGGAAACATAACATTTTCTTCTACATTATAATAATCGAAAAGAGCACCACCCTGAAACAACATGCCTAATTCTTTTCTAATGGCTCTGCGGTCTTTAAATCCCATAGAGGAAAAGTTACGGCCATCAAAATCTACATGTCCTGCATCAACTTCGAGTAAACCAACAAGACATTTCAACAAAACTGTTTTTCCCGCACCACTCTGACCGATGATTAGATTGTTTTTTCCTTTCTCAAACCGAATGGAAATATCTTCTAATATTTGAGTCTCGCCAAAGAATTTTGATATGTTTTTTGCCTCAATCATGTGAGTAAAAGTTGAGTTAAGAGCAGATTGAATAAAATAATTAAAACGCTGGAATAAACTACTGTTTTTGTACTGGCTTTACCTACTTGAATAGATCCTCCACTAACTATATAACCCTGAAATCCGGCTATTGTTACAATAATAATAGCAAAAACAGCTGTTTTTATTAAGGAGTAAAAGACTGTAAAACTCTCAAAATCGAGCTGAACACCGCTTATAAATTCATCGGGAGTGAGTAAATTAGTAAATGAGGCAATTAAATAACCTCCAATAATTCCAATATACATGCCAAAAATAATGAGTGCAGGATTGATGAATACTGCTGCAACTAATTTTGGAAAAATGAGAAAATTTGCCGGGTTAATTCCCATAATTTCCAAGGCATCTATCTGTCCGCTAATCCGCATAGTACCAATTTCGGAAGCTATACTGGAGCCTACTTTTCCGGCAAGAATTAAACTAACCATAGTAGGCGCAAATTCCAAAACGATCATTTGTCGGGTAGAAAAACCAATGAGTGTTTTGGGCAATAAAGGATTATCGATATTATAAGCGACCTGAATTGCAACTACCGCTCCGGAGAATAAAGATACGAGGGCAACAATTCCAAAAGAATCTACCCCAATGGTATAGAGCTCGGTCTTTAGCCGTTGAAAAAATATCCGCCAACGGTCGGGACGCGAGATTACTGCTCGCATCAACAATAAATAAGAGCCAATATGTTTAATCAGGTTCATTCATTAATATATTTTGCTAAAATAAGCATTATTGTTTTCTCGTGGAAAAGTATTGAATTTAGAAATATTTGGATAAACCAAAGAAATCTTTTTTATCTGCAAATTTTTTACGTGATTTGAAGAGGGAAAATCAATAAACCCATTCAATGAAAATACGTAATTTTATAGGGCTTATGTTACTATTCAGTTTTTTATTTTTAAGCGCTTGTAAAACAAGTGTTAAAGGGATGCGAAAAACCTCAAAAAAGTGTGATTGCCCTTCTTTTTCCTTGAAAATAAATACCCTAAAACAATTAGTAATTTGCTGATAATGAATAAAGACAAAGAGGTACTTTTGAATTATTTACCTGAGGCAGCCATTCACCCTCTTGTAGAATGGTTGCATAAAAATAAAGTACAATTAAGAATTAGTCAGGCACGAAGCACTAAACTAGGAGATTTTCGTGTGGAAAACAACGGAGATTACCCGCGTATCAGCGTAAATTACAACTTAAATAAATATGCATTTTTAATTACGTTGGTTCACGAAATGGCTCATGCAGAAGTCTTTAGAATGAAGAGCCGTTTTAAACGAGTTCAGCCACATGGAAAAGAATGGCAATCAACTTTTTCTCGTTTGATGTCGCCCTTTTTAAATGAAGATATTTTTCCCGAAACCTTGTTGCCGGTTCTTCGTAATTATTTTCAGAAACCAAAAGCTTCGAGTTTTTCTGACTCAAAACTGATGCGTGCTCTTAAAGAATACAATCAGGAAACCGAAAAGAAACCTCAATTACTTGATTTAAATCAGGGAGATCGATTCTTATTAAGAAACATTCCTTTTCAGGCAGAAAAAAAGTTGCGCACGCGTTATCGGTGTAGAAACTTGCAAAATAACCGTTTATACATTATTCATGGATTAGCCGAGGTGGAGAAGCTTCACAAATAGGTGGGTTTCTTTCTGTTTTGAAGAAATCGATATTCTTCTCTGCATTTCTTTTGTATTCAATAGCGAAGGGTTTGACTGATAGCATTCAGACGGATAATCTTGAAAGCTAAAATTGATAGGGTGATTTTCATTTTATCAAAAAAGGTTTATGCTAAAATAAATACAAGCATGGTAGCCTATAAATTTATAGTGAAAGTGTCTTTATTATTTTTAGCTTCCACTTCTGGTTGGGACAATATAAAGTGGCAAGGATGTATGATTTAATACACTTTCCGTTACGCTACCCATCACTATTTTCTCTAACCATTTTCTGCTATGCGAACCCATAACAATAATATTCACTTTTAATTCTTTTGCTGTATTTAAAATGGTTTCAGAAAGATCTCCTTCTTTTATCACCGTTTGAATAGCTTTATCACCAAGATGGAGTTTAGTTTTATTGAGAAAACTTCTACCTGCTTTTATTAATCCCTCAGAGCCTTTTGCATGGATAGGAAAAGAAGCCATAGTACCTGAAAAGCCCATAAATGGAGAGTATTCAGGCGAATAATAATACAACAGATCGGAAATTATATGCAGTAATATAATCTTAGCTCCCATTTCTTTCGCCAGAGCAAAACCCGATTCAGCTACCTTTTGTGCCGTTGGATCATAATCCAATGCGATCAACACTTTCTTTTTATCATTTGTTTTCATAAAACGGTAATTTTTATTGTTTTGTGAAGTTACAAAATTTAGGATGCGAAAAATTAATAAAATGATAAGCGATGATATTGTATTTCAAACTAAATTTGTGACTTAAAACCAAACCATGATTCAATCCCATTTTGGAGAGTTTGCTGCCTTATTAACAGCTGTTTTCTGGACAATAACCGCCTTAGCTTTTGAAGGTGCAACTAGGCGTGTAGGCCCTTTTGCCGTTAATTTGATTCGCTTACTATTTGCCTTCGTTTTTTTAAGTATTATGTCCTATTTTAGTCGTGGACTTGCTTTTCCAACGGATGCAACAAGTCATATTTGGCTTTGGCTTGGACTTTCGGGGATCGTTGGATTTATTCTTGGTGATTACTTTTTGTTTGCTTCTTATCCTATTATTGGTTCGCGTATGGCGATGTTAATGATGACTTTAGCTCCTCCCATTGCTGCTTTTTTTGGTTGGTTGGTGATGGACGAAAAGATGAATCTAAAAGGACTGGTAGGGATGTTATTGGTTATTTCAGGGATTGCAATAGCTATTTGGAGTAAACCCAATGGAGAAAAAAACCCCCGACTTAAATTTCCTTTGCGAGGTTTGATATTTGCCTTTATTGGTGCTTTGGGTCAGGGAGGCGGAATTGTTTTGAGTAAATATGGAATGGGTCAATACAATGCTTTTGCTGCTACTCAGGTTCGTGTAATCGTTTCCATTATTGGTTTTGCCATCCTTATTACCTTTCTAAAGCGATGGAAAAATGTAAGTAGCACTTTTCAGAATAAAATTGCTATGAGAGGCATTATTTTAGGCTCTGTTTTTGGTCCTTTTCTTGGTGTTTCCTTTTCTTTGTTGGCTGTTCAAAATACGAATACAGGAGTTGCTGCAACCATTATGGCTATAGTTCCCGTGTTAATTATTCCACCGGCGGTTTTATTGTACAAACAGAAAGTAAGTATAACCGAAATAATCGGTGCATTTTTAAGTGTTTTTGGTGTGGCTTTGTTTTTTATTTAGAACAATCTACCAAAATACATTCTTGTTAGCCAAAACATGTAAATCATCGGTTGACTTACATGACAAAGAGTTTATCCAAACAGCTGTTTCATTCCTTCCATATTTTCTTTATGGTTTAGCTTTTTGCTTTCCGGGCTATATAAGAAACTTATCTTATCAGCATAGGTATCACTCACTTTTCCCCGAACCATTTTCATGGAGCTATTCATCATATGGTTGGCTTCTGTAAAGCCTTCATTTAAAACAGCAAAAGTGGAAGGCAACCAGCGCTCAGGGAACATGCCTACATGTTTTCCATCGGCTTTATATTGATTTATTTCTTCTTGAAGAATATTTAATGCTTCTTCTTTTCCTTCTATTGTAAGAGGATCGTAGCCTCTATTTATAACTTCTGCTCTAAGCGCTTCCTTAATCGGAAAGATTAAAGAAATAGTATAAGGATCCTGATTATTGTGTAACATGCATTGATCAATATAAGGTGATTGTTCCATCAATGCTTCTTCAATACCTTCGGGGCTATATTTTTCTCCATCATACCCTATGAGTAGGCTTTTTGAGCGGCCTAATACATAAAGAAAATCATCAGCATCTAAATAACCTAAGTCGCCAGTATATAGCCATCCATCTTGCAAAACCTCTTCCGATGCTTTATCGTTGCGCCAATAACCAACCATTACATTCTCGCCTTTAACTACAATTTCACCTTTTTCCCCTTTTGGTAATTCGTTTCTTTTATCATCACAAATTTTGAGTTCCAGATTATCTACTAAAAATCCAGAGGATCCCATTTTATGACGGTGTGCCGCATTGGAAGAAATAATGGGAGATGCCTCGGAAAGACCATAACCCTGATACATTGGCATACCAATGGCGTAGAAAAATTTTTGAATATCAGTATCCAGTAAGGCGCCACCACCTATAAAAAATTTAATATTACCACCAAAACCCGCTCTAATTTTAGAGAATAAAATTTTATCATAGAACCATAAAAGAGGCTTTTTAAATACCTTCAAACCCTTACCTTTATCAAAGCCCAAACCATTGTAATCATAAGCGGTTTTCATTGCATGATTAAAAAGTTTTTGGATGATTGGACTTTTTGCCTTTATTCCGTTTTCGATATTTTTCTTGAAATTTCGAGCGAGAGCAGGCACGCTCATCATTATGTGTGGCTTGACTTCATTTATGTTGATCGGGATATTTTTGAGTGTTTCAGGACCCGTTTTTCCAGTCTTTACTGTAGCTAGGCTAGCGCCGAACTTCATAAAACTATACATGCCACAAGTATGAGCAAAACAATGATCCAGTGGAAGAATGATAAGGGTTTTATAAGTAGGGGGAATATACATTAGGCTTGCAGCCTGATCCACATTGGCATAATAATTTAAATTCGAAAGAATAATTCCTTTAGGATCAGCTGTCGTGCCTGAGGTATAACAAATATTTGCATAAGTGTTTTCTTCAACAGCATCAAGATCGCTATCAAATTGTTCACGATTTGATTTAAGGTAGTCATCGCCCATCTCATATATTTTTTCGATATGGATTTCGTCATCGGCGTAGCTATCTTTTGAATCGAGCAGGATTATTTTTTCAATGCCTTTAATATTGTCTTTAATTGCAGCCACTTTTGGTTCCAAACTTCCAGACACAACTAGCATTCGGCACTCAGAATGATTGATTCGGAATTCTAATTCAAAAGGCTCAAGTTTAATTGATAAAGGAACGTTCACTATGCCTCGGTAAAGCATCGCCAGCTCACTAATAACCCAATCGTTTCTACCTTCGGATATAAGTGCTACACGCTCGCCTTTTTGCAAACCTAAAGCTGCAAAACCAGCCGCTAGCCGAATAACTTGCTTTTTTGTATCTCCATAACTCAAGCTTTCAAAGTGAGTATTATTCTTTTGCCATAAAAATGGAAGTTCCGCAAATTTACTTACACTTTCATCAAATAATCCTGGTATTGTTCTCATAGTTTTAAAATTTAACGCAATATTTCTATCGATAAAAGTAGACTATTTATTAGAAATACAAAAAATACACGCGTTTTTATAAAAAAAAGAAAAGCCAAATAATCAATAAATAGCTTTATTCGTAAGCTGTTTTTGGCCCTATTTTAATAGCTTGGTTTCCCTAAAATAGCAAACATATTTTTTTTGTAAGCTTCAACACCAGGCTGATCGAAAGGATTTACACCTAATGTGTAACCGCTTAATCCACATGCAAATTCAAAAAAGTAGAGCAACTGGCCTAGATTTTCTTCATTTATTTTAGGCATAGAAATACGTAAGTTTGGAACACCTCCATCAATATGAGCTTGTCGTGTAGCTTCTTCGGCAGCCTGATTGACTTCCGTTATGCTTTTATTGCAGAGATAATTGAGCCCATCAAGATTTTCATCATCTCTAGGAATTGAAATTGTTTGATGGCTATTTTCAACGGATAAAACCGTTTCAAAAATCGTACGTGGTCCTTCCTGAATATATTGTCCCATCGAATGAAGATCGCTCGTATTGCTTACCGAAGCAGGAAAAATACCTTTGCCTATTTTTCCTTCACTTTCGCCATAAAGCTGTTTCCACCATTCGCTTAGAAAATATAGGCGAGGCTCATAATTTACGAGTATTTCTGTCAATTTTCCTTGAAAGTTCAGCGCATTACGAACAGCCGCATAAAGCATTGCCGGATTTGTTTCGATACTTGTATTGGATTTTAGAAAAGCTTCCATTTCTTTGGCTCCCGTCACCAGTTTTTTAATATCGAAACCTGCTATTGCAATGGGTAAAAGTCCAACAGGAGTCAATACAGAATATCGCCCTCCTACATCATCGGGAACCACAAATGTTTTATAGCCCTCTTTATCAGCTAAGGTTTTTAGTGCGCCTCTTTTTTCATCTGTTATGGCAATTATACGATTAGCTGCTTCGGCTTTGCCATATTTTTTCTCTAAATGATTTTTAATAAGACGAAAGGCAAGAGCAGGCTCGGTAGTTGTGCCCGATTTTGAAATAACGCTTACAGCGTAGTCTTTATGCTCGAGTATTTGCATCAAATCGACCAAATAATCTTCGCTAATATTCTGACCGGCATAAATGATTTGTGGAACGGCGTAGCCCTCAACGGAGTTAAACTTTCCGGTAAGCATCTGGCTGAAATGATGCTGAAGTGCTTCGATAACGGCACGAGCTCCTAAATAGGAGCCTCCGATACCTATAACCACATACACTTCGGCTTTTTGGGCTATTGTTTTTGCTTGAGCAAGGAGCTCATCTAAAAAAGATTCTTCAATAGATGAGGGGAGATTTACCCATCCTAAGAACTCATTTCCGGCAGCTGTCTTTTCAAAAAGGGCTTGATGTGCAGCACTTATTTTATCCTGAAAATTGTTGATTTGATCCTCAGAAACAAAAGGCTTAACAGAATCAACAGTGAGTTTAATATTAATCATAATTGTTAAATATTTTTGGTTTGCAAAAATGCATAAAAATAGCGGCAACGAACTAACAAATTTAAACAAAAAACCCTGCAGAAAAAATCGGCAGGGTTTTTAGTAGTTGAACAAATATGAGTCATTTAGTCTTCTTCTTGTTCTTCTTCATAAGCTTTAAGAAGTTTTCCCTGAACATCTGTTGGTACCTGAACGTACTGATCGAATTTCATCGAATAAACTCCTCTACCGGATGTGATAGAGCTTAGTGTTGTGGAGTATTTATGCATTTCTGCCAAAGGCACTTTTGCATGAATAACTTGATATTTACCATCAGAATCCATTCCCATAATAATGGCACGACGAGCTTGTAAATCTGTCATAGCTCCACCCATCATTTCTTCGGGTAAACGAACTTCTACATCATAAACTGGCTCCATAATTTTTGGACCTGAATTTTTAAAGGCTGTAATAAATGCAAAACGACCGGCTAGTTTAAAAGAAATTTCATTTGAATCTACCGCATGCATTTTCCCATCGTAAATGTAAACAGCAATATCGCGAGCATAAGAACCGGTTAGCGGTCCTCTCTCCATACGTTCCATAATTCCTTTTAAAATTGCGGGCATAAAGCGAGCATCAATAGCACCACCTACAACGCAATTGTGGAAAAGTAGTTTTCCTCCCCAAGGCAATTCATGCTCTTCTTTATTTCGAACAGGAAAATCGGTTGGTTTTGGCATATTTTCGGAATAAGGCTGGATAAACATATGAACTTCCCCAAATTGACCGGAACCTCCTGATTGTTTTTTATGACGATAATCAGCGCGAGCAGATTTGGTAATCGTTTCACGATAAGGAATTTTAGGCGCATAAAACACAATTTCGATTTTATGAATATTATCGAAATACCATTTTATGGTGTTTAAATGCAATTCGCCTTGTGCTTTAATAATCATTTGGCGCAACTCTCTTGAGAACCCGGCATGAATAGTAGGGTCTGTTTTATGCATATCGTGCAAAATACTACCCATTTTTTCATCGTCGGAAGAGCTTGCAGCTTTCATGGCCATCTGAATGGTTGGCTCTGGGAATGCAATAGGCTCAAGCGCTTCGTCTTCTGCTTTTGGATGAGCAAGACAGTCGTTGGTATGCGTTTCCTTCAATTTAATAGTTGTAGCAATATCGCCGGAACATACTTTCGCAACTTTTTCTCTGTTTTTTCCAATAACAACAAATAATTGTGACAAACGTTCTTTATTACCGGTTCGTGTATTGATTAAATCCATTCCTTCTTCAACAGCACCACCATATACTTTAAAGAAAGAAACTTCTCCTAAATGAGGTTCAATGGAAGTTTTGAAGACAAACAAATTGGTTGGATCTTCGGGTTTGGAATTAAATATTTTTCCGGTTGCAGATTTACGTTCTCCTGCAACTCCCGTTGGTGTTGGGCAACTATATTCAATAAATTCTAATAAACGAGCAACACCATGGTTGTGTTTTGCAGAAACAGCAAATACAGGAAAAATAGCACGTGTACGCATACCTAAACGAATACCTAGACGCATATCTTCAATGCTTAAAGTATCGTCGGCGAAATATTTTTCCATCAACTCTTCAGAGCCTTCGGCTGCATTTTCAATTAACGATAAGTGCAATTTATTCGCTTTTTCTAATTCCGACTCGGGAATATCCAGAATTTCAGACTTTCCTCCATCTTTGCTACACTTAATCATTTTCATCAACATTAAATCGATGATGCTATCAAACCCCTCACCTGTATTTACAGGATATTGAGCGACTGTAACTTTGTCACCAAAATTATCTTTCAATTGAGTAACTAGCTGATCGAAATTAGCTTTTTCATGATCTAATTGGTTAATTACAAACAATACCGGAGTATTTGTATTTTTAGCTTGTCGCCAAGCATTTTCTGTAGTAGCATCAACACCAACTGTTGCATTATTAACTAAAACGGCGGTTTCAACCACGGATAAAGCAGATACTATTTCGCCCACATAATCACTAAAACCCGGAGTATCTATAATATTAATTTTAGTCCCGTCAAATTCAGTATACATTAAAGTAGAGTGAACAGAATTTTGTTTTGCTAATTCGATATCACGATAATCAGAAACAGTATTTTTATCATCAACATTACCTTTTCTGTTTATCACTTTACCTTCAAAAAGCATTGCCTCGGCCAAAGTGGTTTTACCGCTTTTCGCCCCTCCAATAAGAGCAATGTTTTTGATTTCATTTGTTTGATAAACTTTCATATTTTATTGTGTTTGACTAGATTAAAAAATGCCTTTTTAAACAAGGGTCACAAACATACATAAAATAAGCGAATAATCGTTGTCAGAATCAAAAAATAAATGTGGTATATACCGTTTTTTTTAGGCTTTGAAAAAAGTTAGAAACGGTGTACAGAATATAGGTAGGAAAACAATTACCAAAGGAAAATCACCAAAGTTTTTCAGGATATTTTCCGGCAGAAACAAGGGCTTGAATATTATGCATTACACCAGCCTTATCTTCTTTGTATGTAACACCAAACCAAGATGCTTTAGAGTGTAAAACTTTTACTTTTGCACGCTTCTCCTCAATAAGATCATTTACCACAGAAGGAATATAAAATTCAGCTTTTAAATTGGTGGTATTTGATAGGATAAAACGACTGAATTTTTCTTCTAGGAAATCAAAATAAGAAGGTGTAAATCCCCAGAAATTCATAGAAACTAAGGTGTCTTTTTCAAGCTCAATCAGTTTTTTGTTTTCATCTTGAAAAACGATTGCGCTGTCTTTTTGTTCTATATGTGTCCGTTCTATAACATCGAACAAGAAACTGTTTT
>JAGGUP010000077.1 GCA_021158405.1 Bacteroidales bacterium | reverse complement strand
GAGCGTGAAAAAGAAGTCTTTACAAAAGACCCAACTATACAACCTGATTTAGATGGATATCCCTATGTTCTCGAACGTCAATTGCGTCCGGAAGCACGCGTTGATATGGTTAAGCGTTTTACTGATATGGATTTAATTCCAACTTCTATGATCGATATATCAGACGGTTTAGCTTCGGAAATTATGCACCTTTGCGAAGAGTCTTCTTTAGGCTGTCAATTATATGAAGAGAAAATTCCTATTGATCCTCAAACAATTACTGTTGCCGAATTATTTAATCTACACCCTGTAACTTGTGCATTAAACGGCGGTGATGATTATGAACTATTATTTACCGTAAGCTTAAGTGATTTTGAAAAAATAAATGGGCAGGGAGAATTCTATATTATTGGACATATGACCGAAGCCGGAACAGCAAAATCCTTAATTACAAATTCAGGCGAAGCAATTCCAATTACCGCTCAGGGTTGGGACGGTCTTAAGAATGACGACAAAGAATAGATCCCTTCTTAATTTTTGACTAATTAGAGTTCGAAAATGAACCCGCGCCAACAACTAATCGAACAATTAAAACTTCAAATCAGAAGTCTGCCCCAATCTCCTGGAGTATACCAATTTTTTGATGTAGAAAATAGAATTATCTATATTGGTAAAGCAAAAAATTTAAAAAAGAGAGTTGCTTCTTATTTTAATAAAGAAAGTAGTACCAGTGGTAAATTGAGGGTGTTGGTTTCTAAAATTCATCGGATCGAGTTTATGGTAGTAGATACCGAATTGGATGCCCTTTTACTCGAAAATAATCTGATAAAGAAATATCAGCCCCGCTACAATATTCTACTCAAAGACGATAAAACATTTCCTTGGATATGTATTAAGAATGAGCCATTTCCTCGCATATTTCCCACACGAAATTTAATTAATGACGGGAGCGAATATTTTGGCCCTTACGCTTCTGGAACCATGATGAAAACGGTATTGGATTTGGTTAGACAGCTCTATCCCATTCGATCTTGTAAACTCCCACTTAATGAACAGAAAATTGCTTCAGGCAAATTTAAAGTCTGCCTGGATTATCATATTGGGAAATGCCTAGGGCCTTGTATCGGCGAACAAAGCGAAACAGAATATTTAGAAGGCATACAGGAGATTAGAAATATCATCAAAGGAGATATTGTTTCCCTCATTTCTAATCTGAAAGGACGCATGATGAATTATGCCAGAGAAATGGAATTTGAGAAAGCTCAGCATTTAAAAGAAAGGCTGGACGTTTTAACTTCTTACAGAAGTAAATCATTGGTGGTCAATCCAAAGATTCATAATGTGGATGTGTTTTCTTTTGTAATAGAACAGGAAAGCTCTTTTGTTAATTTCTTGAAAGTCATCAATGGAGCCATTGTTCAAACACATACTATTGAATTAAAAAAACGGCTGGACGAAACCAATGTAGAACTTTTGGAAATAGCCATCGCTGAATTGTATTCCCGCTTCGGAAGTCACGCAAAGGAAATTATACTTCCCTTTAAAATTGAGCTTTCGTTTCCTGATGCAAAAATCACCATTCCTAAAAAGGGAGATAAGAAACAGTTGCTGGATTTATCTACTAGAAATGGGCGATTTTATCAGTTGGAACGCCAAAAAAGAAAAGATCTGGTAGATCCAAACCGCCACAGCAATAGAATCTTACAACAACTGAAAGAAGATCTTAGAATGAATATTCTTCCGGAACACATCGAATGTTTCGACAATTCCAATTTTCAGGGCGATTATCCAGTAGCTGCTATGGTTCTTTTTAAGAATGCAAAACCTTATAAAAAAGGCTATCGTCATTACAATATCAAAACGGTCATTGGCTCGGATGATTTTCATTCGATGGAAGAAATAATTTACCGCAGATATAAACGTCTTCTTGATGAAAAGGAAGCACTTCCTCAACTTATTGTAGTAGATGGAGGAAAAGGACAATTGAGTGCCGCTGTGCGAAGTTTAGAAAAATTAAATCTTCGGGGAAAGATTAGCATTATTGGTATTGCCAAAAAACTAGAGGAAATATATTTCCCAAATGATAGTTTGCCATTATACATCAATAAAAAATCAGAAAGCCTAAAACTCATCCAGCAATTGCGCGATGAAGCACATCGTTTTGGGATCACTCATCACAGAAATAAGAGAAACAAGGGAACGCTTAAAACAGAGCTTACCGAGATTAATGGAATTGGTAAACAAACGGCAAATCTTTTACTCCAAGAATTTGGTTCGGTTATCAAAATAAAAGATTTAGAATTGGAATTTCTAACGGCAAAAATAGGACAAGCAAAAGCAGAGCTTGTTTTCAACTATTTTCATAAAAAGCAATAAAACAAACCTATTAATTTTATTGTAAAGTGAACTTTATCGGCATTCGATACTGAACATAAACCGTTTACTATTTTAAAACCAAGCACAAAAAAACCCCGCTAATGCGAGGTTATCATTTTTATTGTAAGGTAAATTTGATCGGCATTCGATACTGAACACGAACAGGTTTTCCTCGTTGTTTTCCAGGGCTCCATTTTGGCATCATTTTGATTACACGAACAGCTTCTTCGTCGCAACCACCTCCAATACCACGGAGTATTTGAACATCGGTAACACGACCATTTCGCTCAACAACAAAGGTTACAAATACACGCCCACTGATTCCACTTTCTTTAGCCATGCGAGGATATTCAATGTTTTTACCAATAAATTTGTACATTGCTGCTTCTCCGCCTGGGAATTCAGGCATATTTTCTACTACTAAGAAAATATGTTGCTCTTCAATTTCTTCTTCATCTTCAACGAATTGAAATTCTTCCATCGCAACATCTTCATCAAATTCAATATCTATTTCAATATCGTCTTCAACAACAACGTCATCTTCTACCACATTAATAATAGTTACTTGTGGTGGTGGTTTTGGTGGCGGTGGTTTTACCTTTTGCTCTGTAATTGGAATAATCTCCTCCTGAGTATCATCCACAGCACGCTCAATATTGGTATATTCTACTTTATCATACGATTTGTACTCAAAAGCAAAGAACACCAACGTTAAGGCTATAATAAAGCCAAATTCCAAGAACACTGTTCTTTTGGGTTCCAAATCTGCTTTGTCGGATTTTTTTTGTTCCATAATTCTATTTTTTTCTGGCTTTTAAAATCTAATTCTAAGCCGCTAAATTATTAATAAATTGAATACCCTCCAAAGTATAGACAAAAAATCTAACTTGTCCACGGATGTAGGGATTAACCTTCCACCATATTTTTATAGTCTTCGCTGCTCAATAATGCATCGAGATCAGCATCTTCACTAATCTTTACTTTTACTATCCAGCCTTTACCATAAGGATCTTGATTAACCAATTCTGGTGTTCCCTCCAGTTCTTCATTAAACTCAATTACCTCTCCGGAAATTGGCATAAACAAATCAGAAACTGTTTTTACAGCTTCAATTGTACCAAAAACTTCTTCTTTGTCTAAAGCTTCTCCAACAGTTTCTACTTCAACAAAAACAATATCGCCTAATTCGCCTTGTGCAAAATCAGTAATCCCAACGGTAGCGTTTTCGCCTTCAATTAAAATCCATTCGTGATCTTTCGTGTACTTTAAATTATCTTGAATATTCATGTCTATAAATTATAAATCAGCTAATTGTAACTATATATTTCATTCAAATTTGTGTCTCACAAACCATATGCAATATTATTAATATTTTTTGGTTTTTTAAACTTGTAACAAAGTTAAATTGCATCTAAATAAAGAACTTCGTGTTTCTCACATCTACAAAAACTACAAAAAACATACCAAGGTCATTATTCTCCTCCTTTCATTAGCATTTTCCAAAAATAGAGTTTGGAGATTTCAATACAACTGGCGCTGCAATTGACTTGCATTTCTATTTAAACGCTGAGCTGAATGGGTATGTATATCAACAAATTTCACTTATCTCAAAGCATTTTTATAAGTTTACAAAAATTGATCAAAAATAGGCTTTCTAATTCACAACAAAAGTAGTGAAAAAACCTTAATTTTGTTTCAAAGAGCGATTATGTTAGAGAGCAATAAATTCAACTATATCATTGATTTGGATGCTGAGAAAAAGCAAATTAAAAACAAATACAGAGCTTTGTTAAATGCTTGGCATCCAAAAGAAGCAACAAAAGAAAGAGACCGGAAACTAATTGTAAAGGCATTTAAAGTTTCTCTGGAAGCTCATTCGGGAATGCGTAGGCGCAGTGGAGAACCTTACATTTTTCACCCTCTTGAAGTCGCTCTCATCTGTGTGAATGAAATTGGTCTTGGCACTAAATCAATCATAAGTGCACTTTTGCACGATGTGGTAGAAGATACGGATTTTACTATAGAGGATATTCGTTCTTTATTTGGAGATAAAATAGCTCAAATCATAGATGGGTTAACCAAGATTAAAGAAATTTTTGGCAATCAACCTGTGGAATCTATGCAGGCAGAGAATTTTAAACGTTTACTACTCACGTTATCAGACGATGTTCGTGTTATTCTTATCAAACTAGCCGACCGCCTACACAATATGCGAACGCTTGATTCTATGCCCAAAGAGAAACAGCTTAAAATCGCCTCCGAAACTACCTTTTTATATGCCCCTTTAGCACACCGATTGGGTTTGCATGCCATTAAAAGCGAGCTGGAAGATTTAGCCTTACGCTATACAGATCCCAATGCATTTCAGTCTGTTATGACTAATTTACTTGATACCAAAGATGAGCGTGCTAAATTTATTCGCAGCTTTGTGCGTCCTATCAAAGCAGAACTTGACCGCCAAGGCATAATTTATCAAATTACTGAAAGAGAAAAATCTATCGCCTCTATTTGGAATAAAATGAAAAATAAAGGAATTCCTTTTCAGGAAGTCTTTGATATTTTTGCGGTTAGGATAATTGTGGAAACACCAATAGAAACAGAAAAAAGTGTCTGCTTAAATGTTTACTCCATCGTTACTGATTTTTACCTTCCTAATAGACAGCGTTTTAGAGATTGGATATCAACACCAAAAGCGAATGGATACGAATCCTTGCACACTACCGTAATGAGTAAATCGGGCAAATGGGTAGAAGTGCAGATAAGAACCAAAAGGATGAATGAGATTGCCGAAAAAGGCTATGCAGCTCATTGGAAATACAAAGCGGATGTAAAAAGAGTAGAAAGCGGATTAGACGTTTGGTTAGAAAAAGTACGCGAACTTCTTCAGGGAAGTGAAATAGATGCTTTGGACTTTATGAGTGAGTTTAAATTGAACTTATTCTCTAAAGAGATTATGGTTTTTACACCAAAAGGCGATGTAAAAACATTACCCTTAGGAGCTACAGCTTTGGATTTTGCTTATAACATCCATTCTGAAGTAGGCAATAAATGCATAGCAGCGAAAGTAAATCATAAGGTTGTTCCCTTAGATTATGTGCTAAAACAAGGAGATCAAGTAGAGATTCTGACCTCGGGAAATAGCCATTTAAATGAGGAATGGTTTGCTTATTTGAAAACGGCTCGCGCAAAAAGTAGTTTGAAAACGGCTCTGAAGGAAATGAAGAAAAAAGAAATAGATAAAGGTCGACTTCAACTATCTCTTATTTTCGCAAAATTAAAGATAGAAAACACAAAAGAAAATCGCCTGAAACTATCCACCTATCTAAATTGCAATTCAAAGGTTAATTTTTATTATATGTTGGCGAAGGGCGAAATTGAAGAACGAATCATACGCGACTGTTTTGAGATTTCAGAAGGATTTAATTGGAAAAAATACGTCCCTTTCTGGCGACCAAAAACAGATACAAGCAAAAACTTGAAAAACATAATACAAGCTGAATTAAAGAAAAATCCTGACAACTTATTGTTGGATAAAAACATTAAAAACATTAAATTTAATGTTGCCCAATGCTGCAACCCTATTCCCGGAGATGATGTAATTGGTATAAACCTCCCCGGAAAACCAATTCAAATCCATCGAACAAATTGCGAAACGGCTATCTCACTTATGTCAACATTTGGAAATCAAATTATAAAAGCCAAATGGAATGAAGGAGAAAAAGTAGGATTCCTAGCGGGTATTAAAATATCAGCAAACGACTCTTTTGGTTTGATTTCTACGATAGTTGCAGTTATTACAAAAGAATACAATATCAATATTCGTACTTTTCATCTCCGAAGTTCAGGTGGTACTGCCGAAGGCACAGTAACTTTATATGTTTCGGACAACAATACCCTAAAAAAACTGATTAAAAATATTAGTGCTATTGTAGGTGTAAATTCAGCGATAAGAATAGACGAGATTAAGGAATATCATTAAACATCTCTGCAAAATAGTTCCAAACAGGATCTTGGGGAGGATTTGCTATAAACTTTAGCACTTCCTTTTTTACCGGATGAACAAACTCCATATATCTGGCATGCAAATGAATTGAAAGATCTTTGTTTGCCCGATCAAATCCATATTTAACATCTCCTTTGATAACACATCCGATATGAGCCAACTGACAGCGGATTTGATGATGCCGACCGGTTAATAATTCGACTTCAAGCAAATGATAGCGATCGCTTTTACCTATATAAGTATATTTAAGTTCTGCTTTTTTAGCTCCGGGAGTATCAGCTCTAACCACATAGGATTTATTTTGCTTTTCATTCTTTTTAAGATAGTTGTCTAATTCGCCCTGATTTTCAGGAGGTAAATTTTGAACAACAGCCCAATATTTTTTCGTTAAATCTCTGTCCTTAAACAATTTTGAAAGCCTTGCTCCCGCCTTATCTGTTTTAGCAAAAACCACTAAACCGCTAGTAGGCCTATCTAAACGATGAACTAAACCCAAATACACATTTCCAGGCTTATTGTATTTCTCTTTTAAATAGGATTTCAAAATCTCTGTTAGTGGAATATCGCCTGTTTTATCTCCCTGAACAATTTGAGATGGTTTTTTATTCAAAACCAATAGATGATTGTCTTCAAAGACAATATCAACCATATATTTTTTTTGTAATTCATCCATATTAACATTCCTTAGAGAAACATAATCGGCTAATAATTCTTTGGTAAAGAGTTACAATAATCCAAGACAATACAATACCAAGTAATGCTCCTCCAAGAATATCGCACGGATAATGAACACCCAAATAAATACGACTGTAAGAAACTAAAATTGCCCAAATAATTAGAATTGGGCCTAATAAAGTAAATCTTAAATTTAAAAATTTATAGAGAAAATAAACCAGTGCCCAACTGTTGGCCGCATGAGAACTAACAAAACCATAATTCCCACCCATATAACCGTTTAATGTCCTCACTTGTTCCTTAATATCAGGATTATGGCTTGGGCGAAAGCGTTCCACATTTTCTTTAATAAGCACTGATATTTGATCACTTAAAGCAATTAAAATAGTCAGACTTAATAAAATAGTGATTGATTCCCAGCCGTATTTTCTTACAATTAAATAGATTAAATACAAGTAAAGTGGAATCCAGATTAGCTTATCGCTAAACCCCCACATCAGAACATCAAAAAATGGATCATGAAGACTATTTAAAAACAAAAAGACATTAATGTCTAAATCGTTTAAAAAATCCAGCATACCTTATTTGTTTTTAGTGAATAAGTCCCAAAGCTTGTCTTTCAATTCTTCCAGTCCTTTTTGTGCTACTGATGAAATAAAGACATGCGGGATTCCTTTTAATTCTTCGCTTATCATGTTTTCCAATTCATTATCCAGCATATCAGATTTGGAAATGGCAAGCAAACGATCTTTATCAAGTAATTCCGGATTAAACTGACGTAATTCATTCAGCAGAATCTCATATTCTTTGCGCACATCATCGCTTGATGCAGGCACTAAAAAGAGTAAAACAGCATTTCGTTCAATATGACGTAAAAAGCGTAATCCCAATCCTTTACCTTCGTGTGCACCTTCAATTATTCCAGGAATATCGGCCATAGCAAAAGAACGATTATCACGATAACTCACAATACCCAGATTAGGGACTAAAGTAGTAAAAGGATAATCGGCAATTTCCGGTTTAGCAGCTGAGACTACAGATAATAAGGTGGATTTTCCTGCATTTGGAAAACCTACCAAACCAACATCTGCCAATATTTTTAACTCAAATAAAATTTCTTTCTCCTGAAAAGGTTCTCCTGGTTGAGCATACTCAGGTGTTTGACGTGTAGGGGTTTTAAAATGATCATTCCCCTGCCCTCCTCTTCCTCCATTTAAAAGGACATGCTTTTCACCATCATCAACAACTTCACAGATTATTTCTCCTGTTTCAATATCCTTGCATACTGTTCCTAAAGGGACCTCTACTATTCCATCTGCACCATCCGCTCCGGTACTGCGCGAAGCGCCACCTTTTCCTCCGCCTTCGGCACGTAAATGTCGTGTATAACGTAAATGGAGCAATGTCCATAGGTTTTTATTTCCTACAACAATAATATCGCCTCCTTTTCCTCCATCACCGCCGTCAGGGCCACCTTTTTCGATATATTTTTCGCGTCTAAAATGCACGGAACCAGCGCCCCCTTTTCCAGAGCGACAGTATATTTTAATATAATCTACAAAGTTTGAATTCACGGCAACTATTTATTTACTTAGTTTAACGAGTCTTTAATAACGCGTTATCAATTGTTTCGGTTAAACGATCAAAAATCTCATCCTCGGAACCATTTCCTTCGATACTAATAAATGTCCGTTTCTTTTCATAATATTCGCCTACCGCTTTTGTATGATCAATAAACTCATCTAATCTATTGATAATTAATTCCATGCTAGCATCATAAGGTCGGCTATTTAAAGTTTTTCCACGCGAACTTAAGCGCTTAAAACATTCTAAAGTAGAAAGTTCTATACCAATAGCAATAGAAACACTTTGATTTAATTTTAACAATAAGCCATCTAAAATATAGGCTTGCACGATTGTTTTTGGAAAACCTTTAAATATAAAGCCTTTGGTATCGGGGTTTTCCTGTATAACTCTTTCGATTAAAGTGATTGCAATTTCATCTGGAACAATTTCCCCTCTGGCCATTGTAGCTGCCACTTTTTTACCCATCTCCGTATTATCTTTTACCTCTTGGCGCAACATTTTACCGGTAGAAATATAAACCAAATTATATTTTTTTGCCAGTTTCAATGCTTGAGTTCCTTTACCAGACCCTGGTGGGCCATATAGCACAACGTTAATCCATTTTTTACGCAACGTCTGTTGAATTACTGTATTGATAGTAGAAAATATTTCCTTTATCGGACCGGTTCCTTTAATGGGAATATATTTTCCTTTGGCTTTATAAAAATTGGCTACAGGTTTTGTTTTATTATCATATTCCTTCAATCTAAACTGGATGACATCTGCCGAATCATCACTACGACCGGAAATTTTAGATCGCTCAATCATACGGCTAACCAACTCTTTGCGTGGGACTTCTAAACTAATCATACAAGTTAACGAAGTTTGTATCCGCAGTAATAAACCATCTAAAATATAGGCTTGAACTGTTGTTCTGGGAAATCCATCAAAAAGAATCCCCTTTGGGTTTGTATTTTCAACTATTCGCTTTTCAATTAAACGTACAATAATTTCGTCGGAAACAAGTCCTCCTTTTTCTATAACAGATTTGGCTTGAAAACCCAGTTTAGTTCCTTCGGCTATTTCCTCACGCAACATATCTCCTGTTGAAATATAGGTTAAATCGTATTTCTTAAGTAGCCGTTTCGCTTGTGTTCCTTTTCCTGCGCCCGGAGGACCGAACAATGCAATATTTAACATCTTCTGATTTTTTGTTGAATAATTTAATGTATTAAAGTAGTAATTATTATTTAGCTATTCTATTCAATAACTTTATAAATATCAGGTAAATTCCGACCCAAACCATCATAATCAAGACCATAACCTACAATAAAACCGTTTGGAATTTCCATACCAATATAGTCTATATTGTAATTTTTTCTAAATGATTTGGGTTTAAATAAAAGCGTTGCGATTTTAACATCAGCTGCTTGGAGATGCTTTAATTTCTGAATAGTATTCTCCATGGTAATTCCTGTGTCTATAATATCTTCGACTACAATAACATAGCGATCAGTTAAAATTTCATCCAAGCCAATTAGTTCACGAACTATATGTGTTGACTCTGTTCCGGAATAAGAAGATAATTTTACGAAACTTATTTCACAATTGATTGTTACTTTTTTCAGCAAATCAGAGGCAAATATAAAAGCACCGTTTAAAACAACTAAGAACAAAGGATTTTTCCCTTCATAATCAATATTTATTTTATCAGCCACTTTTTGAACTGCTTTATCAATTTCGTCTGCTCCAATAGAAACAGAAAAATGTCTATCATGTAATTGTACCTCTTTCATACTACTAATATTTTGGCAGATTTTTATTCTCTGCTATTCAAAAAAATAAAAACACCTCAAATTTCATCGATTACTCAGATTCATAAAAAGCTTATATATCAAATATGTTATGCAATACATTTTGAAAATCCAAAAATACCAAAAATTATTAGACGATGAACGGATAAAGAAGTGATCTAAAAAAAGAGCCAGACTGTACTAACAGCCTATTGCAAGAATTTACTTAAAACAAGCCCGCTTCTACTTTCTTTAAAAGCATGTCCCGAAACAAACATTTATAGTTACTTTTGAGTCCTAATTAAAATTAATATGCCCAGCTATTCAAGTATCATAAAATCCGGAAATACAAGCTTTATTGAAACTTCTTTCAGTAACTTAATGAAGAAACGTATCTATCATGTTTTGTTACTTTCAAGTGCTTACGACGCTTTTATTCTTGAAGGTGACGGAAGAATAGATGAGCAGATTTTTAATGAATATGTATCATTAAACCTGCGTTATCCCCCTCAATTTATTTTAGTTACAGATGAGGAGGAGGCATTCAAGGCTATTGAGGAGCAAAATATAGATTTGGTTATCACCATGCTAAGTGCTGAAAAAGAATCAACTTTTAATTTTGCAAATGACTTTAAAGAAGAATACCCTGATATTCCAATTGTTGCATTAACGCCTTTTTCAAGAGAAGTTTCTTTGCGTTTTGATAAAGAAAAGACTCAAGTTTTTGATTATGTGTTTAGCTGGTTAGGCAATGCCGATTTATTATTGGCCATTATCAAACTTATTGAGGATAAAATGAATGCCGATTACGATATAAACGAAATTGGTGTTCAGGCAATTATTTTGGTCGAGGATTCTGTACGATTTTACTCGAGTTACCTTCCTAATATTTATAAAATCATTTTTACTCAATCGAAACAATTTATGCAGGAAGGCCTAAACGAGCATCAAAAAATGCTCCGTATGCGGGGTCGTCCTAAAATTTTATTTGCAACTACTTATGAAGATGCAATTAATCTGTACGATAAATTTCACGATAACTTATTAGGTGTAATCACTGATATGAGTTATAAACATTATGGCATACGCAATCAATTTGCGGGCATTAATTTGTGCAGACATATCAAAATAGATAATAAGTATACGCCATTGCTCATCCAATCATCTGATGCAAAGAATATTATTTTTGCCAAAGAAATCCATGTAGGATTTTTACATAAGCATTCCAAAACATTGCTTCGCGAATTAAGAAAGTTTATTATTAAACACTTTGCTTTTGGCTCCTTCGAATTTATCGATCCCTATTCGCATAATGTTGTTGAAAAAGCAGCTGACTTAAAAGAAATGCAGGATAAGCTGTACTTAATTCCTGATTCATCCTTGCGCTATCATATTACAAGAAATCATTTTTCTAAATGGTTAAATGCCAGAGCCTTATTCTCTTTGGCAAATGTTTTTAAAATAGTTTCTGCCGAAGATTTTGAGAATCTGGACGAAGTACGTCACTATTTGTTTCATAGCATGCAAAACTTCCGCATTATTAAAGGGCGAGGTGTTATTGCTGAATTTAACAATGACAGCTACGACGAGTACCTTATTTTTACACGAATGGGAAATGGTTCCATAGGAGGTAAAGCGCGAGGATTGGCTTTTTTGGATTCGCTCATTAAACGAAATAAATTACTTGCTAAATATCCGGATGTACTTATCAGCATACCACGTACTGTAGTTCTTAGCTCTGATACTTTTGATGAGTTTATGGAAAGGAATGATTTATATAAAGTGGCCCTTTCTGATATTTCTGATGAAAAAATTCTTAATCATTTCATAGCGGCTACTCTTTCAGAAAATGTAATCGAAAATTTAAAAGCATTTATAAAAATCGTACGCAAACCCATTGCTGTGCGTTCTTCAAGTTTATTGGAAGACTCCTATTACCAGCCTTTTGCCGGAATCTATTCCACTTATATGATTCCGAATTTACATGAGGATCCAACCCAAATGATTAGAATGCTTAGCTTGGCAATAAAAAGTGTTTATGCCTCGGCGTATTATAGTACCTCAAAGGCGTATATGACAACGACTTCCAATTTGATTGATGAAGAAAAAATGAGTATTGTCTTCCAGGAAGTTACGGGTTCTCCACATGAAAACGTATTTTATCCTTCATTTTCAGGTGTAGCCAGATCCATAAATTTCTATCCCATTGAGCCGGAAAAACCTGAAGATGGAATTGCAAATATTGCAATAGGTTTGGGAAAACAAATCGTGGAAGGAGGACAAACATTACGCTTTTCGCCAAAATACCCAAAAAAAATCCTTCAGCTTTCCTCTCCTGATCAAGCATTAAGAGAAACTCAAAAGCAGTTTTACGCGCTCGATTTAAACCCAAAAAGTTTTACGCCAAGTACCGACGATGGTATTAATCTAAAACCAATACGTGTGCGAGATATTGATTCCGATTGGGGTTTAGATAAGCTCATGTCAACCTACGATTTCGATAACAATATCATCCGCGAAGGGAAAGGACATAAAGGGAAAAAAATTGTCACTTTTTCTAATATTTTACAGCACCACACTTTCCCTCTTCCTGAAATATTATCTGATATTTTGCGTATAGGCGAACATGAAATGAATACTCCTATTGAAATTGAGTTTGCGGTTAACCTAAATAAAACGGCATCAGATCCTGTACTTTTTAATATTTTACAAATCCGACCTATTGTAGCAACAAAAGAATATGCCTTAACAGATTTATCCAAGATAAAAAAAGAAGATATCCTTATTTATTCTAAATCAGCTTTAGGAAATGGCCAAATTAACGATTTGCACGATTTTATTTTTGTGAAACCGGAAAACTTTGCTGCCTCTAGGAGTAGACAAATTGTTGAACATATAAATGAATTAAATAAACGCCTGATTGAAGAAGATCGCTATTATATTTTAGTAGGCCCCGGTCGTTGGGGTTCTAGTGACAGTTCACTGGGAATTCCTGTAAAATGGCCCCACATTTCCAATGCAAGAATAATTGTTGAGTCTGGTCTTGAAAATTACCGAATTGATCCTAGTCAAGGAACACACTTTTTTCAAAACCTAACTTCTTTCAGAGTCGGTTATTTTACAATCAATCCATTTATTAATGATGGATATTACGACATCGATTTTCTCAATCAAATGCCGGCATATTTCGAAAATGAATTTATAAAACATATTCGTTTTGACGAAGCTTTACGCACAGAAATTGATGGTAAAAACACCATAGGAGTTGTTTGTAAACCAGAGAAATAAGCTGATCAATAGTTTATAGGAGAGTCTTAAAAATCTTCTTCAAAATCCTTATTTACGGAAGTAAACTGTGGTTTTTCATCTGATTTCGCCTCAATTTGAATCAAAATCTTTCCTCTTGCAAAGCTCTCCTTCTATTGATAACGATATAGAGTATGCACACAAAAATCCCCGTATCAATTGTCTAAACCTAGTTAATAAAGGTTTAAAATAATAAATACGGGGAATGTTATTTTCTATTCTAAAATAAAGCTGGACGTTCCAATTTCTTGTGCATCAGCAAAAACAATTACATCATATTTGCCTTCAAGCATATTTATATCCTCATATTTTTTCTCCCAAACAAGACATAAATCTATCGCATCATTGTCATAGTTGACTTGTTCAAAGATAGTATATTGGATTTGCTCTCCTTTATAATTGAAAACAAAGTCTTCAGCAATTCCAGGACTAAGTATCTTATTGTCTGGACGTGCAATGCGTACATATACATCTTTTAAACCCGGACTTAAAACCACATTTTTACTTAGCGTAAAACAAACTTCAATTTTATTAACGCGTCTTGCTTTATCTGTAGTCACCTGATTTCCTGAGCGCTTAACATATATTCCATTGGCTCTAACATTGTATGCCTCTAAAACAGAAGCCTCTCCAATTTTATCGGATAATTGTTCCTTTTCTTTTTCAAGAACGATGTTTTTACGTTGCTCAGAATTGTAGCGACGTTTTATGTTTAAGTTTTCTTCAACCAATTGTCTGTTTACAGTATAAAGAGAATCCATTTGTGCTACATAAGTATGAGCAACTTCACGTAAACGATTAAGTTTTTTCTGTACTGTTCTATATTCCCATTTATAGTTTAGCAATGTTTTGATTTCTTTAGCATTGGCTATTATCAAACTGTCTTTAACAGACATTGAATCGGCCAAAGCACCATAAGCCTGTTTAATTTGCTCATGATCGGCTAACAAAGTGTCAAGTTCTCCTTGAAGTTCAACTCGTTGAGCTTCTTTTTCTATATTCACTTCTTTTAATATTTTGTCTTTTTGCAAACCGCTATAGATAAAATAACCCGCTACTAAGGCAATAATTACTAATAACACCCACAAATAAATTGGAGTTTTGCTTTGGACATTTTTTGTCTTTATGTTGTTTTCAGTCATTCTTTTGTTCTTAATTTCTATTTGTTAAAAAATAATATTGTTTATAACTCCTTAATTGGTATAATTCTAAGCGGCTGCAAAGGTACTAATTCATAAAGAGAAATCCACATAAGAAACCAATTTCTTTAGGGTAAATCCTTAAAAGGAATAAATTGACTCTTTATTTCTCCAAATAATATTGAAGAAATACATTTATAAACGTTGTTTTTCTGTATTTCTATTTGAAAGAGATCCTGTAAAATGAAACGCGATTTACTTTATTAAATTCAGTCATAAAAAAACCTCATCTGTCAGTTAAGGGATGAGGTTCTGTTTTATTTACTAGAGAAATTTATTTCACCACCATTGATTTCATTTTCTTGCTGTACAAATTATTTATAAGCTTATTTTTGATCTCCTTAAATACCTTAATCGTATATTCAACATCTTCTAAACTATGATCGGCAGTTGGAATAATACGCAACATAATGATTCCTTTTGGAACCACCGGATAGGCGACAATAGAGCAGAAAATATTATAATTTTCACGCAAATCGTAGGTCAGTTGGGTAGCATCAGCAACTGTTCCCGAAAGAATAACAGGTGTTACCATAGTCTCTGTTTGTCCAATATTAAATCCGGCATCGCGCAAACCTTTTTGTAAAGTATTTACAATTGTCCATAGTTTATTTAGGAACTCCGGTCTGGTTCTAATCATATCCAAACGCTTTAAAGCACCAACAACCATAGGCATAGGCAATGATTTTGCGTAAATCTGCGAACGCATATTGTATTTTAAATAGGTAATAATTTCAGGTTTTGAAGCCACAAAAGCACCAATTCCGGCCATCGACTTCGCAAAGGTTCCAAAATAAATATCAATATCATCTTCAACGCCATAATGTACGTGAGTACCACGACCTTCTTTTCCCATAGTTCCAAAACCATGAGCATCGTCAATTAATATACGGAAATTATATTTTTTCTTTAAAGCAACAATGCCATCTAAATGGCCAAGACCTCCTGTCATTCCATAAACGCCTTCGGTAATTAAAAGAATTCCTCCTCCACTTGCATCGGTTAGTTTAGTGGCTCTTTGTAATTGTTTTTCGAGGTTTGCCATGTCATTATGAGGATAAACAAAACGTTTTCCAATATGCAAGCGCATACCATCAATTATACAAGCATGAGCTTCGCTATCATACACAATAACATCTTTACGATCGACCAAAGAGTCGATGACAGAAACCATACCTTGATAACCATAATTGAGTAGATAAGCCGAGTCTTTTTTAACAAAAGCAGCCAATTCGCTTTCCAATTGTTCGTGATATTTAGTGTGTCCAGTCATCATACGGGCACCCATAGGATAAGCTAATCCCCATTCTTTAGAAGCATCAGCATCAGCTTTTCTTACTTCGGGATTATTTCCTAATCCAAGATAATTATTTAACGACCAAACCAAACGCTTCTTTCCTTGAAACACCATATGGCTACCTAGTTCACCTTCTAATTTAGGAAAAGCATAATAACCTTCAGCATCAGCAGCGTATTGTCCAATTACGCTATTTTCAACTTTTAATTTATCAAATAAATCCATCGTATATTTAGTTTTTTTGTGTTAAGATTTAGAGAATGCAAAGCTATCCTAATTATTGGAATTCGCCAAAATTGTCATCTACTAATTGAACTTAGGTTCTCTAATCTGGTGAAAAGTACGGACTAAGTGTAAAACTAAGTGAAAATGAAAGCATGCTTGATATTAGTTTTTAAAGTATGAAGCGAGATTTTTGAAAAGTTTTTATTCTCAAAAATCTCGCTTAGTCTTTTATGTATTTCCCTCGAAAGAAAATGTTTGTATTTTAATATAAATCGCGGTGGCAATCGGAGCATAAACCTTCTTTCCACGATTCGTACTCATCGTCGGGATGAACAAAGTCCAATGATTTATAAATTGATCCTATCTGAATGGTATCTATGCTTCCTTGTGCAATGATGGAGTGGCAGAGGTTACAATCCATTGGAATACTTTCACCTTGTTTGCTAAGGTGCATATCGTCGTGGCATCTAAAGCAACCATTAAATTCCATGTGTCCAATATTATTTGGATATACGCTCCATTTAACATTCATTTCAGGAAAAATATTCTTAGCAAATTCTTCCTGTATAGCTTGAATAGCTTGATTTATCAATTCGGGACTTTGAGTACTTATTTCTTCGTAATTATCAGCATAGAAGGTCTTAATTTCAGAATCGATAGCCGCAAAAGCCTCTTCAGTAGTGCTATAGTCAGTAGCCAATATTTCCATCGATAAAGACTTGATCTCTGGCAAGTTTTTAGGAATAGCTCCCGAAGTCATGGCTCCATTGATAAAATCCATAGGCGTATGGTATTCGTGCGAAGGTCTGTTATGGCAATCCATACAGTCCATTTCTCTTTTTTCTTTTGCTTCAATTTCTTCTTCTGTTAAATCCAGTTCTCCATTATTAAATATTTTTACTTCACCTGTTTTCAAATTGGTGTATTTTACCCAAGGAATTTCCATTCTACTACTATCTTTAGCAATATATTCCACTTTGGTATCAGGGTTAATATGCCAATGAATTCCTTCTTCTAATCCCATAGTGCTGTATGCAGGCCCTGTTTTCATTTGCAGGCTGATATCCCATTCGGTATTATTCTTGTCGGCGAGATAGTGCTTGTTTTGCACTAACTGGCGGGCGTAAAATTTCTCTGGCCAATGACATTCCTCGCAAGTTTCGCGTGCAGGCCGTAAGTTAGAAATGGGTGTGGTTATAGGGCGAGAAAAGATGCCTGTAGTAACTGCATAAACCTGATAAAGTCCGGATAATTTTGACTTGGCGTACCAAGTAGCTCCAGAGCCAACATGACATTCAACACATGCTACTTTTGCATGCGATGAATTATGATAGGCAACATATTCCGGTTTCATAACTTCATGGCATAGCGTTCCACAAAACTCAACCGATTCGCTATAATGAAAAGCCTCGTAACTTCCTACAGAGGATAAAAATAGAATGAATAAGGATCCAATTCCAAAAATCACAATGGCATTCCTCGTCCGAGGCTCATTTAGATTGATAGTTGGTCGAACTTTTTCTTCGATGACTATCTGTTTCTTATATTTTCTGTTCTTCATTATCATTCCCACAGGAATTAAAATAAGCCCAAAAATAATGAAGGATGGAACGACAATCCAAATAACCAATCCCAAATAAGCCCCTCCCTCTGCAAAAAAGGAGAAAATTACGAATAGGCATATGAATACAAATAACGCCACAATTGCAATTAAAGATCCAATATAGGATGTGTAATTATAAAAAGACAGAGGTAATTTTATATTGCTTAATTTTTTCATCAGTAATCAATTTGGTTTTTAAGTTATTCTTCGTTTTTTTACTCAAATTCGTTTAGAATATTTATGAATATAAGAGCATTTAAATATGAGCTAAATATACTAAAAACAGATTTTGATTTTTCCTTTAGATTTAAAATTGGGCCTTATTTTATATTGATTGAAATCAACATGATATTGACATATATCAATATCATTTGAAATGCATTAATCTGTTTATCAGTATATTAAAAAAACACTTTAAACAATTCAATAAATTTACAATAAAAAATGTGCTTATCTTAATATAGACATGCTATTAACGCCTTCTTTCTTGGCGATATTCCTTTAATTAAAACCTCTTTAAATGACAAAAAGGGCTTTGTAAAAATCCATTTTACCTACTCATTTTATGCAATACTCCACCAAGAACTCAACTATGGATATTTTCACTTAACAATTTAACTCTTGATTCTGGTTATAACCAAAAAACTCCCTTACAAAAGCAAAGGAGTTTTCTAATCTATTATAAAGATTTAGGCCGCAGGCTTACCGTGAGCAATTTTAGCCACATACTCCTTATAATTAAATCCTTTAAAATTAGGGCTTTCTGAGTTGTGACAAGCGATGCAAACTTGTTCAGTGGGTTCAATCATTCCTTTTGTCATAGCTTTGTCTTTGGCTTTCATTACTGAAGCAGGATAATATTTACTCCCTGGTCCATGACATGATTCGCAAGAAACACCTTCTTCTATTTTTAATGTTAATATTAAATCTGCATCAACACTACCAAAAGTAGAATGGCATTTTAAACATTTAGGATCTTTTGCTTCTTCGGCATTTAATACTTCCATAGCATGGGCATGTTTTGAATCTAACCATTTTGCATACTGTGCTCCTGTTGCTGGTTTATTATGGCACATTTTACATTTTCTCGAGCCAACATACTCAAAATCCTGAGCCATTAGGCTACTGTTTCCCAGAAACACAGCCATACAAATTAACATTAAAGTTCTCATAATCATTGTTTTTGTTTATAATCTATTTTCCTTGTTTTATTATTTCTCTATATCTATTATCAAACTATGCATTCCTTTTCTTTCGCTTTTCATTAATACACGCCTGCTATCATTGAATAAACGATTAATATAATAATGGTAATTCCCATAAGTAAAAATAAATATCCGAAGAATTTTACGGTTTTTATCCAAGAGGGCGCTATTTCTTTCTCCACAACCACATTTTCAAGATTTCCTGAATTTACTAATTCTTCATATTCTCTTGGTCTGTCTTTTTTGTACTCTTCAAGAGGCACATAGCCTGTAAAAATTACCGTATCTATTGGGAAAGATTCTGGTCTTAAATGGGTATTAAAAAAATGAATTGTGAATATGAATCCAACGGCTAATAAGGCTTCATCGCTATGTATAATTTGAGCTACATTGATTACCCAACCTGGAAAAAAGAGTGTAAAAAATTCGGGAAACCATAGAATAAGCCCTGAAAATCCAATAACAGCAACACCCCAGAAAACTGCAAAATAATCGAACTTTTCCCAATAGGTCCAACGACCGTATTGTGGTCTTGGCCCTCTTCCTAAAAACCATTTTATCGATACTCCTAAATCTCTAATATCCTGCATATTGAACATCAAAGAATTTTTACCGAAAATGAATTTTATCAACCCTACTTTTTGTTTTGCTTTTATTTGATATAAATTAAATAAATGAAAAGCAAAATAACCAAAAGTTATGAAAGCTCCAAAGCGATGAAGTAATCCCGCAGAGCGGACACCACCCAAAACTTTTGCCACAATTGATGCCCATTCCATATGGGCAAACTTTAAGGTCATTCCAGTTAAAGCTAATAAGATAAAGCTAGTAATTACAAAGATGTGTGTAGTTTGTTGTTTTGCGTTAAAACGACGGATGTATTTGGTTGTTCCTGTAATTTTTTCGTGCTTTAGCTTTTTCCTTTGTTTATATGACCGTGGCAACCAAAGTAGAGTATGTATACCAAAGAAGCCGAAAACCAAAACCAATAAAGAGGTCATTCCCCAAAAGGAATAGAAAAGCACTTTATTATCATTGTGCGTGGCATGTGTCAAATATCCCGTAAACTCAAGTGTGGCATTTTCATGGCACTTTTTACATGTTGTTACAATATTCTTGTATCCTACTGCGGAATTTGGATTAGCGACAGCCAAAATATGATGAGCTCCATGACAATCCGAACAACGAGCAGCTTTTGTATCGCCCAATTGATAAGCTTTCCCATGATACGTTTCCTTATAGGTTTCTGATAATTTTTTATGACAAGTTCCGCATTGAACCGTAATCTCATCCATAAATTTATCTCCTTTAATATCACTAATCATATGCGCGGAATGACAAGTAGAACACGTTGGATACACTTTATCACCTTTATTCTGGGCAATAGAATGCTCACTGGTTATATATTCATCATAAATACTTTTATGGCATTTTGCACATGTTAATGCAATGTTTTGCGGATTTACAGATGATAAGGTATCTTCTTCTTTTAATTCATGGTGTGCTGTATGACAATCAATACAAACGGCACTCACTAATAATCCTTTTTTTATTAACCCTTGTCCATGTGTACTTTGAGAATAATCAAAATAAGCATTCACTTCTTTTAATCCCTCATCTCTATTGGCTCTGCCATCTTCTTCATGACATTTCCCACAAAGTTGAGGAATAGCGCCTCTATACGTTGGAGAATTCTCAGCAAATTTAGATTTTGTTTGATGAGTTCCATGACAATCCGTACAATAAGGAGCATTCGCATCTTTCGCTAAAAACGCTTTCCCATGTCCGCTATCAAAAAATTCATTCGATGTTTTAATATGACAATTGGAACAATCAACTCTTTCAACTGTGGTACAAGGCCGTTTAAGTTTTTTTGTTACTGTAGTATGACATTCAACACATTGTATATTATAATGAACTGAATTTGCCAATTGATGATCATCAAAATGAATGGTATCTCCGCTCTGTTTTATAACAAACTCTCCTTTTGAAGCCTCTTTATTATGGCAATTCAAACAGGTTTTGTTAGATATTGTTTCCTTTTCCTTCTTGAATTCTACCTTATGTGGTGGATGACAAGAAGTACATGAGGGAACAGCTCCCGGCTGTTTTTCCCATAATTCGCTTTTAATTACTTTTTTATGCGTCTGCTCAATATTAATATGACATTGCATACATGTACTGGCTATTTTTTTTGGATTCACCGATGAATTTCTATCCTTTGCAGGTAAAATCGCATGATTGCCATGGCAATTATTGCAAGTGGCCGTAACAATTAGTCCTTTTTCATAAAGTCCTTTTCCGTGTATCCCTTGACTATAATTTTCAACAATATTATGTTCTGTTATATTATACATCCTAGCTACAGGAGCCCCTTCTTTATGACAATTTCCACAAAGAATAGGAATGTTCATTTTATAAGTACGTGATTCGGGTGAAGAAGAGGGATAGATATCATGACGACCATGACATTCCTTACAATCAGGCGCATAAGACCCCTTCTGCGCAAACAGTTTTCCATGAATGCCATTATCATATTCAATCTTTTCTGCTATATGACAACTTCCACATTCAACTACTTTTAGATTTTCCGGATGCGGAAAATCTTCAACATTTGCATCTCGGTGACAAGCTGCACATGCCACATCTTTATGTACAGATTTATGAATAATGGATGTTTGAACAAATAGGGAAATGGTTTTGCCATCCTTTTCAGTTGAAAAATCAGGATCTTCATGACACATCAAACAATCATCATTCGATTGTGCCTGTATAACTTTAAGTGATAGTATGGAAACCGAAAAAAGAAGAAACAGCAGTCTTTTATTGAGTAGAGTTCTTAGTTTCAATGTCATAATTATTTAGTTCATTCTAATGAATTCAACTTACGGTTAATGCTTTTCGTGATAACCGTTAAACATGCCTTTAAAATTACTAATTGGCGTATGCCCTATCGTACAAAAATATAAATGCACCACTAAAAACAAGGATACAATAAATCCCATCATCACATGGAAAATATCTGTAGCATGCAAGGCTCTACTTCCAAAAAAATCATTCGCAATGATCTCCGGAAAAAGAAGCATAACTCCACTGATGGCAACTGTGGGAATTGTAATATGCATAATAACGATATAACTGAGTTTTTGTAAAGGGTTAAATTTAGATTCAACCGTAATTGGAAATGGAGGATTTTCTCCCTTGAATATTCCAAACGCATAATACTTGGCTTGTGCAATTATGTTTTTCAAAATCCCCCTTCTAAATATATAATGTTTCCCATTAGGAGTAAGCATATTTCCGATAAGAAAAAAGATATAACTAAGGGCAAGGATTATTCCGGTTATATTGTGAATATTGACAGACCAGTCGAATCTAATCATTGGATAAGCTGGGTCAGAATACTGCATGCTGATTCCTGTAATGATCAATAATAAACACATAAGTGCATTCGTCCAATGCCAAAACCGAATCCAAACGGGGTATAAATAAACTTTTTCACTCATGGCTATTTATGTTTTATTATAATGCGAAGTAATGCGTGAATAAATATTCCGATTAAAACAAGTCCAAACAATCCAATACTAATCATATTTAGATAATAATTTCTGTTTGCTCCAATCACATAAGAATCTTCCAACATAGCATCATTTGAAAACCCTATTTTGCTCCGCTTGCCTGTAAACTGATACTTATATAAGGATGCCATTAAACGAGAATCTTTTGAATGACATTCAACACATTGTTTTACAGCCTGTTCCTTAGGCAATATATTATGCGAAACTAAAATATCATTATTTACTTCCGTATGGCATTCCAGACATCTTACTTTTTTAAAATGCAATACCTGATTAGGCAACCAACTGTGTGTTTTAAGAACGTTAGGATTTTCCTTTGTAGTTAATAATTGATATTTAGAAATATCGGCATGACAGGTCAAACAAATTTCATTATCATACAAAATGAACTCCGCCATATTTTCATTTGTTCGTGCATTTATCTTATACGTATGAGGATTATGGCACATCGAACAGGTAAAATCTTCGGAATGTCTTGAAAAATGGACGCTTTTCTGAAACTCTACTTCAATTTTTTCAAAATCATATTTGGCATACGCTTCGTCGCCCGCATGACAATCCAAACAGGCAAATTTAGGTTCCATACGCATTTGCCCTGAATGAGGGAAATCATCACATTCTAATGAATGACAATCTGTGCAAGTGAAATTTTTATGATTTGAAGCATAATACTCTGCTGAATCGATAATAAAATAAGGATTCATACGCTCCTTTACATCATGACCAACGCCTTCATTATAATAAAAATACAATTTATGGCCATGACATTTCAGGCAGCTTTCATTTTGCTCATACGTATAAGAATCAATACCCGTTGCCTCTTCTTGAGCCCGAACCAGCAGTGATTCTCCAATTACTATTAGAAAAACGACTGCAAAAATGAATTGCATTCTGATTTTCATGAGATCTTATTTAAGTGTATCCTTTTAAATTAAAATAAAGAGATATAGTTTATTAGGCCCTTTATGTCTTATCATTCAATATGTCTTGTTATTATTGTGATCTGCATATAATTCAATTTTATCTTACAATTTCATAAAATAAAATGAACAGCATCGCTTTCAATTCAACTATTGTCAGCTAAAATCCCCACAAACGAGTAATCACAAATCCAAAAGCTAAGCCTCCGTTTTTCCAATCGTTTTGGTTATACAAAACAATGTCTTGTGGAACTATTCCTTTTGCCGTGGCTACAAAAAACTGGAAAGCATGGGTTCCTGTAGAAACCTCATAGCCTATAGATAGGTTGGCTTTGGGAGTATTTGTAAACTCACGTTGCTCCGACAAATTCTTTATATTCAAGGGTAAATCGTAGTTGAAAATCAACGAAGATTGTGACGAAAACTTAAGTCTTCCTCCAATATGCCATGCCATTTTATCATGGTCTACACCAACAGCTACATTATTGTAATGTGTAAAACTTACAGCCGTTTGAAGACTAAATGCATCACTAAATTTCCTTCCTATCAGAAGCTCTGAAAAAGAAGATAATCTGTTTTCGAAAGCATAGCTTAAACCGTAAACTTTATCCGCATTTCCACTAATAGCGATATTCGCAAATAAAGTAACGGATATCGGCATTTTATTTTTACGCGTTTGTTCAAATAACGTCCATTTTGCATTAAAGTCGTTATACATATTCCCTTTGGTTAAACCATAACCAATTTGAATATTCTTTAAGATAACGTAATTAAATCCTAGACGAAGATTTGCTCCGGGAGAATAAATTCCATATAAATCTGAAATATCATTTATGTTACCAAAACGGTGTGAAATAACGCTCTCAAATGAATGTATTTCTGGAATATAGGAAGTTTGTTGATCAATTAATGTTCCACTACTCCAAGGAGAGCGAACGGGTTTATCTGCTTTCTTTGCATCGGCATCTTCTTGACAAAATACACTGGATAGCAAGGAAAAAACGATTAAAGTACTAAGTATTATTTTTTTCATAGCTCCTCTTTTTTAATTGTTTTTAGCTCCTTGATTTATCCATGTATAGATGGTTAAAGCCTGATTGGCTGATAATACTTCCCAACTATGTGTTGTAGCATCTGGATTTAGGTAAGTATAGAACAACGACCCTTCAGGATTATTGGCCATTACATAGCCCCCCAACAAACTTTGATAAGCATTGGTTGCTGTTAAATCTGGGGCTTGCGCACCAATTCCATGGCAAGAAATACAATTATGATCGGTTAATATAGGTAAGATATCATTTGCAAATGACAATTCAACCGTTGGATCGGGGGGGATTATTTTTTCTACTTCAACGAGCTCATATTGGCAGGCTGTAAATACAGTCAACAAACTGAACAATACAATATATTTTTTCATCTGTTTATAATTTGTTTTTTAATTTATCTAACATCTGTCTATTGACAGAAGGATAATGCTATGAAAGAATAATCATCTCCAAAGCGAAAATGATTATTCTTTTGACACTTATTTATAGCAAAGCGATATTAATTAAGCAACTATTTCGTAGCAGCAACTTCTGCTTTCATTGCTTCAATAGTGTTAAGAAGTAATGCTCCAACATATTTTGGATTGTGAGCACCTTCACTGCGATCTTCTTCAATACCTACCCAGTTAAAATAAGCTTGGGCTTGAACCATTGGATAAGTGCCAGTTACAGGATGATATCCATCTGTATCATTACCACCAACAACACCTAAAGTGATTAATAAATCACGTAATTCTTCGAGTTGTCCTAAAGTAACGGTTTGTTTTCCGCCATAATCGAAATTATCCATATCTACACCGTGACATTCTACACAAGTAGACAAATTTGGATGCCATGTGTGTCCGCCTTCTCCATTAACATAATCACCCATATGGCATGCTACACAAGATGCGTCTTTAGTATGGTCTGAACTTCCTGCAGCAGGATAAGTAACAGAACCAGGGATTTCGGCAAAACCTATACCTAAAAATATCTGAGACTGAGGACCATGATGAGGACCATAATGTGAGCTTGTAATTTCAAATGTTTCACCGGGTACTTCAATGTTTGGTTCTGGTCTACGAGCCTGATGACAATTAGCGCATATATTTGCACCGTCAGTTTTACTGAAAGTACCACCAGCAATAAGAGCTACATCACCACCACCGCGCAAACCTAAATCTGCATAAGTAAACGTTGAGTGTAAGTTATGGCATGTTTCGCAATTGATTACTTCTGGAAATGCAATATCTTCACTAATTGCTCCAGTTGTTGATCCTTCAGCTATTCTTTGTATAAAACCAGTACCTGAGTGACAACCCGCACAACTTGCGCGACCACCTGCATAACCTACATAAAGCCCTGCTTTGTGTCCAGAAGAGGCATATTGAAATTGGCGTGAGCTAATCTTGTCGGCAGTATGGCAAGTGGTACAATTAACAACGGCATCTTGGCCGTCTGTTCCATTTAGTCCGTCTTGGCCGTCTTGGCCTGCAACTCCGGCAGGGCCTTCTTTAACGCAAGATGCTAAAAAGACAACGGCAGTCATAAGTAAAATGTGGAAAATGAATTTTGTTTTCATGATTTTAATTTTTGTATGTGTGTTTAATTATTTTATGAAACAAAAATATTTCATTGTTACGAAGCTAACAATGATATTAATCACAGCACTATTGATATATATCAATAAGAAGGAATAAGATAGTATAAGAATAAGGTGGAGAATAGATTAGCTTAATTATTGCTGATTTTTACCAATGCCTTTAAGTTGATAATTTCTACTAGATTTGCTTTGATTTTTATAATACCAGCATCTTTAAATTCTTTAAGGGTGCGGATAAAACTTTCCTTGGTCATGGCACCTAAATCGGCTAAATCCTGACGGCTTAAACTTAAAGTAAAGGTATCGCTTTGGTAAATATCTTTCTGCAAATAGAGCAAAACATCAGCCACTCTTCCCGACATACTTTTATAAGTGAGACTGGCTAATTTATTGGTAAGCACAATAATATTTTCATTTTTAAGTTTGATTAATTCAACAGCCATCTCCTCACTTCTTCCAAGAAGACCTTCGATATCTTTTATGGAAATTAAGCATATTTCAACATCGGTTAAAGCTTGTATTGTTTGGTGATGAACATTATCGGTATATAAACCCATATTTCCGGTTAAATTTCCCGGAACAATGAGATTAATTAAGATATTACTTCCTTCCGGCCTCTCGTAATAAACTTTTGCCATTCCACTTCTGAAGCATGCCAAATGAGTTAGTGTAGTGCCTTGCTTAAAAATAACCTCTCCTGCTTTAAAAACAACCTCTTTTCTTTCAGAATGTAATTCTTCAAATTCAGAAACTGTCAGTTTACTAAATAGGGAAGGCGTTTTTTCGCAACAGCAAATTTTACAATTTCCGTAAAAAGCACATTTTCTCATAATTAATTGGTAATAAAACAAGCTGTTTTACTAATAGCTGAAGCCAAATTTAAAAATTTAAATTACTCTATTCAAAAATTAACAAATAATTACAAGAAAAACAGGTCCTTAATTCTTATTTTGGGCATAAATCAAATGATTATTCTAATTTAAGACCAATAATTCCAATCACATGATTGTTCTTTAATCAATATGTTGAGAGTCCGAGATCAATAGAAAATTGCATCCTTTTCACTTTATTAATATCGAAAACTGACAGTAAATTACGACCGAAATAGTAGGAGACTCTTTAGTTTTAAAGAGAATATATTGAAGCTATTAATTTTTTCATGAATGCTAAAACCTTCAGCAGTTGAAATGCTCCCTAGTTTTAATTTTGTATACTTCTAGCTATTTGAGTGCTTTGCAAAGCGAAAGATTTTGATTCAAATTGAGGCAAAATCCGATGAAAAACCGCAGTTTACTGACATAAATGAGGATTTTAAAGATGATTCTAACGAAAAATTGGGTCAAAAGATGAGTTTTGCAAAGGTCTCAATTTTTAATCGTCTGCCAATAGTAACAAACTCCGATGCTGGTCTTTAGCCAATTGTTCTTTCAATTGTTGCAAACTATCAAACTTCACTTCATTGCGGATACGCTGAATAAAATAGATAGTCAAATTCTCATTGTAAATTTCGTGCGAAAAATTAAAAAGATGTACCTCTGTCGTTAGCTCATGTTTAACCAATTTTAGCGTGGGTCTATAGCCGATATTCGCCATTCCTTTGTATTGATTATTACAACATTGCACCAATACTGCATAAACACCTTGTTTTGGGATAAGCTTGTTTTTATACTTGTCTTTTACATCAATATTTGCCGTTGGATAACTGATGGTTCTCCCTATTTGATTTCCCTGTATTACCCGCCCACTAATACTGTATGGATAACCCAATAAATCGTTGGCTTCTTTTATCAATCCGTCTTTTAGGAATTTACGAATTTTAACTGCTGTAATATTCCTGTTTTGAATGTCCTCCATGGGGATTTCGTTCACTCGAAAACCATGTTTTTCACCCAAGCTGTCCAACTGAAGAAAATCGCCTTCTCTATCATATCCAAAATGATGAGAAAACCCAACTACCAGTTCTCTCAAATGAATTTTTTCCACTAAATATTCGCGGATAAACGTTTCGGAAGTAATTTTAGAAAACGCTGCTGTAAATGGAAGGATAAGCAAATAATCGATTCCCAAATTCCGTAAAAGCTCTTCTTTTTCTTGCTGAATATTCAATAACCTGATCTTCTTGTTTTCGGAAGCATAAAGCACTTCTTCGGGCGAAGGATTAAACGAAATAATAACCGATTGCCCTAAGTTTTCTTTGGCAATATTTTTTAAGCGCTCAATTAGTTTTTTATGTCCCAAATGCACACCATCAAACCGACCAATTGTTACTACCGGATATTCAAGTTTTGGGAATTTATTAATGTCGTTAATGATCTCCAAAGCGCTTTCTTTTTTATGCAAATATCGGGCATTTATTTCAAAACCCACAAGTGGTTTTATACAAATTTATGATCGACTAAATATTCTACAATTTGAACGGCATTGGTTGCGGCTCCTTTACGCAAATTATCTGAAACTACCCATAAATTTAATGTCTTGGGCTGACTAAAATCTCTTCGTATTCGTCCAACAAAAACAGCATCTTTCCCTTCGGCATATTTTGGCATTGGATAGATATTATTTTCAGGGTCGTTCTGAACAATTATTCCCGGAAAATTCTCCAATAATTCAACAACTTTTTCCAACTCGAATTCCTTCTTAAACTCCACATTAATGCTTTCAGAGTGACCACCAAAAACAGGAACACGCACAACTGTGGCGGTAATTCGCAAACTATAATCGTTTAATATTTTTTTGGTTTCGTTTATAAGCTTTTCTTCTTCCGTAGTATATCCATTGCCCATAAAATCGCCCCCGTGAGGAATGACATTCAAATCGATAGGATGTGGATAAAACAATTGAACTTGTGGGCGACAAATACGTTCATCTTGCATTTGTCTAACCGCTTTTGCGCCAGACCCTGTCACCGACTGATAAGTTGAAATTACTAACCTTTCTATTCCGAATGCCTTATGCAAAGGTGCTAGCGCCATTACCATTTGAATTGTCGAGCAATTGGGATTGGCGATAATTTTGGAATTTACATCTAAGATTCCTCCATTAATTTCAGGAACAACCAAAGGAATATTATTATTCATACGCCAAGCGGAAGAATTGTCAATTACAAATATTCCTTTATCAGCAAATTTCCGAGCCCAATCTTTAGCTGTTTGCCCACCAGCAGAAAAAATAGCAATATCAGGACTTTTTTCTACAGCCTTTTCCAAACCCATAAGGGCAATCTCACTTTGTTTAAAAAGAACGGTTTTTCCAACCGACTTTTCACTTGCCACAGGAAAAAGTTCATCAATCTGGAGTTTGCTTCTTTCCAAAACATTTAACATCACACTTCCGACCAAACCGGTAGCGCCAACCAATGCTATTTTCATCTTATTATTTTTTTTGATGATTTACTTGAACTCTCGCATGCAAAAGTAGTATTTTTAGAACGTACATAAAGCACCTTGATCATCCTATCACAACCAAGGTTCATTTAATCACCTTAACGCAGTGAGAATTTTTATTATTTCCCTTTTGTTATTTCCGTTAATTGGCTGGTGCCAGTTAAATGACGATTTTTCTGACGGCGATTTTACAAACCAACCCGTTTGGACTGGCGATCAAAATCTATTTAAAATAAATTCCTCTTTTCAGCTTCAACTTAACTCTAGTGAAGCCGGATCTGCCTATTTAAGTAGTCTATATGGCTTGAAAGACAGTTTGGAAATGTCCTTTTCTATTCGTTTAGCTTTTAGCCCCTCCGGATCTAATAATGCGCGTGTTTATTTAATGTCTGACAATAGCAGTCTTGGGGAAAGTTTAAATGGATATTTCATCCAGTTTGGAGAAGCCTTATCTGGAGATGCTATTGAGCTTTTCCATCAAGAAGGGACTTCAATACAATCCATTTGTCGTGGCTCCACCGGAACCATTGCTGCTGCTTTTGATATTAATGTTAAAGTCACTTATTCCTCTGCTGGCAACTGGAATATTTTCGTGGATTGGGACAAAAACGGAAATTTTGTTGAAGAATGCAACGGGCATAGCTTGTCGGAAATAGAAAACCCTTATTTTGGTTATTATTGTCTATTTACTCAATCAAATGCCACCAAATTTTATCTTGATAACGTAAATGTAGATTACATTTTTGTTGATACCGACCCCCCACAAGTAGAAAATGTGATTGTTTTGGATACCAATAGATTACAAATACTATTTGATGAAACGCCAGAAAAAACTTCTGCAGAAACACTGGAAAACTATCTAATTCAACAAAGCAATCAAACACCAAGATCAGCAAATCAAGACTCTACAAACCCTATGGAAATAGTACTTGAGTTTGCGAGTGAAATTCCAGCCAACCAAGAGCTTGATATTCTCCTTAATAATATAAAAGACTTGACGGGCAACACATTAGAAAACAGCACATTCAATTTTAGCTATAGTCATGCCAAATTTGGCGATATTATTTTCAATGAAATTATGGCTGATCCTTCGCCCTCTGTCGAACTTCCTGAAGTAGAATATCTTGAAATATTTAACAACGCTTCGTACGATATCAATCTTACAAATTGGAAATTAAAAATTGGGAATACAGAACAATTATTCCCTAGTCAAACCTTACTTAGCGGCGAATATTTAATCTTATGCAATATTACAAATATACCTGAATTAGAACCTTATGGTTCAGTTGCAGGATTTTCAAGTTTTAGCTTGTTAAATTCCGGTCAGAGTCTTTCATTAATTAATGAATTTAGTGAAATTGTAGACCAAGTCAGTTATACCGACACTTGGTATCAGGATAGTGAAAAAGAAAATGGAGGCTGGTCGCTCGAAAAAATACAACCCGATAATATTTGTGTAAATCAGCAAAATTGGAAAGCAAGTACTAATAGTTCAGGAGGAACGCCCGGAGAAATAAATAGTGCTTTTTCGGATGAGCTTATTTTACCAGAAATTCTAAATGTAGCAATACTTAACGATTCTGTGATTTCCGTCATTTTCAACCAAAAAATGCAGGAAGAATCACTCCTCAATTTGCTAAATTATTCCGTTGATAACGCTATTGGAAACCCAAAAAGCGTTTCAATTCGTGAGGATTATCAATATGTAGAACTACTTTTTGAAAACAAGTTTGTTCTTGGAATTGATTATCAATTGACGCTTAATGGTGATATTCAAAATTGCGCTGAGGAAAGTCTTTCTGGAACGCTCAATTTTGATTTAGAACTTTCAAAAATAGCTGAGTTTGCCGAT
>JAGGUP010000052.1 GCA_021158405.1 Bacteroidales bacterium | reverse complement strand
CCTCAAAAAACACTTCCGGTTCTTCTGCATGCACCCAATGTGTTGCATTAGCAATTGTTTGGATTTCTGCCTGTGGGAAGGCATTTTTTAGCGGTAGTAAATCAGAATCTAATACATAATCCGATTTTCCTCCTCTAATAATTAATGTTGGCTTATTCAATGGTTTCTCAGGTTCAATTCCATCAAACATTTCGTCTAAATTATTGGCAATGGCATCTAAGCACATACGCCAAGATAACTCATTCTTTTCTTTTCGATACAGATTTTTCATGATGAACTGCCGAATTCGCTTTGATTCAATATCTTCTGCTAATATTACCTCGACTTCTTTTCTGTTTTTTACTGTTGAAAAATCGACTTTTTTCATCGCGCGAATTACTTTTAAATGGTAATCTCGAGGTGGATATTGACGTAAACTGATATCAACAACAATTAATTTGGAAAGATAATCGGGGTTTTCCAAAGCAAAGCGCATGGCCACCTTTCCTCCCATCGAATGACCAAGAATGACGGCATCCTCCAATTCATGCTCATCAATAAATTCAAATAAATCATCAACCAATGCCAAATAATTAAAATTTGGACTGTGAGCCGATTGTCCGTGGTTTCTCTGATCAAGAACAAAAACCTGATAACCTAAATCCGCTATTTTCTTGGCAAAACTTACCCAATTATCTGAAATTCCAAACAATCCATGTAAAATAATAAAGGGTTTTCCTTTGCCGTAAGTTCTGTAAAATAGTTGCATAGCGTTATTTTCTCAATTTATTCAAATAGAGCTGTACTGTATTTTCTAATCCCAAATACAAAGCCTCGCTTATCAAAGCATGACCAATAGAAACTTCCAGTAAGCCCGGAATATGATCGGCAAAATATTTTAGATTCTCCAAACTTAAATCGTGCCCGGCATTCAATCCCAATCCTACTTCATTGGCAACAATAGCAGCTTCCACAAATGGTTTTATAGCTTCTTCTTTATTTATCAAATAATTGGAAGCATAAGATTCTGTATAAAGTTCTACACGATCAGCTCCCGTTTTTATAGCATTCCGAATCATTTTTTCATCCGTTTCGATAAAAATACTCGTTCGAATTCCTGCCGCTTTCAATCGACCAATTACATCAGTCAGGAAAGCTTGATGTTTGATTGTATCCCAACCTGCATTGGAAGTCAGAACTTCGGGAGGATCAGGAACCAAAGTAACTTGAGCCGGAAGTATTTCTAAAACCAAATCCAAAAATGCTTTATTTGGATAGCCTTCTATATTGAATTCTGTACTTAGAGCCGGCTTCAAATCATACACGTCTTGATAACGAATATGACGTTCGTCCGGTCTTGGGTGTACCGTAATTCCCTGAGCACCGAAACGTTCTAAATCCAAAGCTGCTTGCAAAACATTTGGCATATTGCCACCACGCGCATTACGCAAAGTGGCTATTTTATTGATATTTACACTTAATTTTGTCATCATATTTCGGTTTTAATCGTCAGAAAAATCTTTTAGTAATTTTCGATAGGCAGAATAAACATTTGCACGCGAAACAAAGCCCAAGTACTTTTCATTCTGAATGACAGGCATAGTAAAATTCCCCGTTTTATTGAATTTATTGGCTACCTGTTCCATCGATTCATCGGGGCTCACCGTTGCCAGAGGTTGAAACATAAATTCCGATATTTTTACTTCATCATACAGTTCAGGTTTGAACATGATATTGCGAATAACGTCAAGCGTAACCAAACCATAAAAATGATTCTTTTCATCGACAACAGGGAAAATATTTCGTTTCGCCTTTGAAACCAATTTTACCATATCACCCAAACTGGCATCTGGATGTATCGACTTAAAATCATTCTCAATCAAGGTCGCCACATGCATCATTTGCATAACGCTTTTATCTTTATGGTGAGTCATCAACTCGCCACGAGCAGCCAATTGATATGTATACACCGAATTTGGAATAAACAAACGAGCCGTTACATAGGCCAATGTAGAGGTAATCATCAGCGGAACAAATAACTGATATCCTGTAGTTATTTCTGCAATGAGAAAAATAGCAGTAAGTGGCGCATGTAAAACTCCTGAAATCAATCCGGCCATTCCTGCCAAAGCAAAGTTAGATTCTGAAACATGAGCCATCGATGTAAGATTGGTAATTTTAGCGAAAAATATACCGGACATGGTTCCCAAAAACAAAGCGGGAGCAAAAACACCGCCAATTCCACCAGCTCCAAAAGTAACAGAAGTCGCAACCACTTTCAAGAGGATGACAGCCAACATCACGCCAAGAAAGACCCATATTTGATTCTGATAATTTTCAAAAAGACTATTTTCAAACATCAAAGACAAATCTCCATGCAAAGAAGCATTGATAAATTCGTAGCCTTCACCATATAAATTAGGAAATAAAAAAATCAATACACCAAGTATACCTCCACCAATAAATAATCGGTGATACCATTTCTTTATACGTGTAAATAATTCCGTAATTTTAATGTAAACTTTTGTAAAATAGATCGATACAAAACCTGCAAAAACACCTAAAAGTGCAAACCAAATCAAATCTGAAATCGCAAAAGGATCCGTTGCTTGAATAGCATAAACAGCTCCTCTTCCCATAAATATATAGGAAGTGATTACTGCTGAAACAGAAGCCAACAACAAAGGAATTAAGGCAACCATAGTCAGGTCGATCATAATGACTTCCATAGCAAATACGATCGCAGTAATTGGCGCTTTAAAAATAGCGGCCAGAGCAGCGGCACTAGCGATAGCCAATAAATGCGTAATTTGTCGATAACTTAACCTCACGGATTGCCCAACACTGCTACCAATTGTTGCTCCTGTGAGTACAATGGGCCCCTCTAATCCAACGGAACCTCCAAAACCAACAGTAAGAATAGAGGTGACAATATTCGAAAATATATTATGGCTTGGAATAATTCCTCCCTCTTTGGCTATTGAATAAAGCACTGCCGGAATGCCGTGTCCTATATGACGTTTAATCACGAAATTGATAAATAAAACGGCCAAACTTATTCCAATTATTGGATAGATAAGATGAAAATATTCATGATAAGGAAAGCCACTAAGTTTTTCTAATAGCATTTGAACTAAATCAACACCACGCTTTATGATTATGACCGAAATCCCAGCTAAAACTCCGGTTATTATACTGATATAGTTAAGGAATTGCTTGCCAGCTAATTTTTTAAATCTGCGAATTCCAATTCGACGAACTAATTTAATATTCATTAAGTATTTATAAGTCTGATTTTCAATATTTAATAAGCTGTTTCTTACAATAAATTCAGTTTGCAAAAGTATAAAAGATTACAATACAAAGCACCTATAAATACTTTTTCTATCAAAATGAATTTTGGTATTTTAGCCAAAATTATACTCTATGAAAATTGTTACTTACAATGTGAATGGCATTCGCGCAGCGATGAAAAAAGGTTTTATCAAATGGTTAAAGGAAGAGAATCCGGATGTGGTTTGCATACAAGAAACAAAAGCCCAAGATGACCAAATTCCTGTATTCGAATTTACGGAAGCCGGGTATTATACCTATTCATTTTCGGCACAAAAAAAGGGATATAGTGGCGTGGCAATTCTTTGTAAGCAAGAGCCAACCCATGTAGAATATGGCATGGGAATTGATAAATACGATTTTGAAGGACGCTTTATTCGGGCCGATTTTGATGATATTTCCGTCATAAGTGTTTACCACCCTTCTGGCTCCAGTGGAGATGAAAGACAAGCTTTTAAGATGGAATGGTTAGCTGATTTTTCTGATTATATTCAAGATCTCAGAAAATTACATCCGAAATTAGTGGTTTCCGGCGATTACAATATTTGTCATAAAGCAATCGATATTCACAATCCCAAAGGCAACGCCAAAAGTTCCGGTTTTTTACCCGAAGAGCGTGCTTGGATGAGCGATTTCCTTTCTTTAGGATTTATCGATTCTTTTCGCCAATTAAATACTGATCCTCATCATTATACATGGTGGTCTTATCGTGCCAATGCCAGAAATAACAATAAAGGATGGCGTATAGATTATAATATGTTAACTGAAAATTTGAAAGATCACCTTAAAGCTTCAGGCATTTTACCTGATGCAAAACAATCGGATCACTGTCCTACTTGGGTTGAACTGGAAATCTAAGTTCGAATACGCTTATTTATTTCCTGCTTCCTGCGACTTTTTAAGATATTCTCGATAAGCCAAACGTGTTTTAGCTTTTTGCATTTCGCGATCCAAAACCAAATCGGCTAAACCCGAAGTGAGCTCATCGCCAACACATTTTTGCATAAGATGATTAAATTTTTGCTCGTGAATATCCAGACGATAAAAAATATTTACCAAAGAATGGAAGTCTGATTCAATATACCAAGCTATCACATTTTGCAAATAAGCTTTTAAATCATTTTCCGTTAGATCATTACGTAAATCAAGGGCAGTTTCTTCTTCCTGTCCAAAATCCTTATTTAATAAAATAGCTGCTTCGGCAATGATATCCATAATCCCTTTTATATTGGTTCGTTTTAACCAAATACAAAATTAGCAAAAATAGGATGGGAAATCCCCAAAGAAACGAATCTTAACGATTGCTTCTTCGAGGTCTACTGTCTTTCTTATACTTGTTTTCTCTTCTTGGAGTATATTTTCTTTCGCTTAAGCCCAATCTGCCTTCTCTTGATGAAGACCTTCTTTCACTCGATGCAGATCTGCTTTTGGTCAATTCCACTACCAAATCAACTCCCTGAAAATCTTTTTTATCAAAATGCTCAAGAATTTCTTTGGCTTTGGATTTATCAACTTCAAAGAAGGAAAACTTTTTAAGTATTTCAATATCACCAATTTCCACAGAGCTTAATTTAGGATTATCGTTGATAATTCCCATTAAACGACCAGGGTTCAACTTATCTTTACTTCCAATATTGATGTGGAAGCGAGCCATATCCATTTTTTTTGCGCGTTTATTTTTCTGATAACCATCTGCAGATCTTTCGTCACGGCTAGATCTTCTATCATTACCATGATCTCTTGATCTACCATCTCTGTCCCGCCTTCCACGGTCACGATCTCTGCCGTCTCTGCCTCTACCATCTCTGCTTCTTGATCCACGATCATCTCTATCGTTACGCGCTATATTAAGATCAGGTGCATTTTTATAATATTTTAAAAACGTATTGAATTCCAAAGAAACAAAATGTTGAATCAATTCCTCACGACTCAAGTTTTCTAATTTCTCATAAATAGCAGGTAAGAATTGTCCAATCTGACTTGTATTTACCTCTATATTCTTAACATTTTCAATCAAATTAAATAGGCGAACATTACATATCTCTGCACCTCCCGGCACTTGTTTACGTTCAAAGTCCTTACCTATTTTCCGTTCCATATCACGAAGCTTTCCTCTTTCACGGGAGTGTATTAAAGAAATAGAAATCCCCTTTTCCCCGGCGCGTCCTGTTCTGCCGCTACGGTGTATATAGACCTCATTGTCATCCGGTAGATTAAAGTTGATTACGTGAGTGAGTTTATCTACATCTAATCCTCGGGCAGCAACGTCAGTAGCCACAAGAATTTGTAATTTTTTATTGCGAAAACGACCCATTACTTTATCACGCTGATCTTGAGATAGATCGCCATGCAAAGCATCGGCATTATATCCATCAGCCATTAATTTATCGGCCACTTCTTTTGTCTCCATCCGTGTACGACAAAAAACGATACCATAAATATCGGTATGAATATCGGCTAAACGTTTTAAAGCGGCATATTTATCTCTTGCTGCGACTTGATAAAAGACATGTTCCACATTCTTTGCTCCACTGTTTTTTGTGCCCACCGTTATCTCATGATAATCGCCCATATAGTTTTTGGCCAAATTTGCGATTCCTCTTGGCATAGTTGCAGAAAAAAGCATGGTTTGTTTTTCCTCGGGGGTATTGGCTAAAATCTCATCCAATTCCTCTTTGAATCCCATACTTAACATTTCATCGGCTTCATCAAGCACAAGAAACTTAATCATATTTACTTTTAGTCTTCTGCGTTTTATTAAATCCAGCATACGGCCCGGTGTACCAACTACTATTTGACCACCACGTTTAAGTGCATTTATTTGTGTTTCAATACTAGCACCTCCATATACAGGAATTACTTTTATTCCTTTCATAAAAGAGGAAAAGGTGTCCATATCTTTGGCGATTTGCAAAGCCAATTCACGTGTTGGAGATAATATTAATGCCTGAACTTCATTCAATTCACTATCAATTTGCTCTAAAATAGGCAAACCAAAAGCGGCTGTTTTGCCGGTGCCTGTTTGAGCATTGGCAACCAAATCTTTATTTTGATCGAGTAAAAAAGGAATAGTTTTTTCCTGAATAGGTGTTGGTTCAACAAAACCCATTTTATCGAGAGCTTGTTGAATAGAGGGATTTAACCCTAATTGTTCAAATTTCATTGTATATCATTTAAATTAATAGAATGAGTATCAAATCAATTATCCCATTCAAAAAAGTGTGCAAAAGTATACTTTATTTTGCAATAAACACTTAAATATAAAT
>JAGGUP010000115.1 GCA_021158405.1 Bacteroidales bacterium | reverse complement strand
AGTTTAAATCGCAAAGCGGCACTTGCACTTGCATTACTTAATCCATAACCAGCTTCAGAAGAACCATCATCGTAAGCAAAATAATCTGCAAAGATTTGTTTTTGAACCAGTGTATCGCCAATTTGAGAATCATTTTTTGTGCTTAATGTGCTCACAATATGTGTAATCTCATATTCCATTTTATCCTCTTCATATAGAGAAAAAAAGGAAATCACTTTTGGATCTTTAAAGGGAGGAAATTCAGAATAACCTTCCAGAATAAATGGATTTATATAAGCGGATGCCGCTCTATAAATTGAATCCTGCAGCAATTGATTGGAAATAGTATATTGATATTGTGAAGCATAGGCGCCAGCACTCAGATTTGAAATATAGATAGAATGCAAACTATCGGCCATTGAATTGGTAGGATCGTTTTTATACTGATTGTAGGGCATCGCTCGGTAATTCTTCAAAAATGAAGGTGGTGGGTTTACAAAAACCAAATCATCCGAATAAATATCATCTCGGTTTCTACCAATATCCAGCTTTACATAATCGATATTCCATTGATCTGCATTGCTTTGCCAAGAGGTCTGAATCGAACTTGCTAAGCTTGCATAGTTGTAAAAACGAAATTTAAAATCGGAACGATAAAAACGAGCACTATCTATAATCGGAATCAAAACCTGCTTACAATAAGTCTGATTTTTAACATAAAAACTGTCCAAAGGCATTCCTTCATCCGACCAGATGCGATACCATAAATGATCGTGACCCGAATAAAATTCCAAGACCAAAGAATCAGAAGTTTCAGGCGCATTGCCATTTCCTTGCGGCTGATAATAAAAGCTTAAATAAAGAGAATCCGAGATGAATATTGCTCTATTCTCTGTGGCCAAACTATCTAAACGAATGGCATTTGAGCTTAAAGAATCGGCAATAAAACCAAAGCTATTGGCTCTTGTATAAATAGCTCCATTTTCATCTAAAGCATCAAAAGTAGCAACGCCTAAATTGGTAGGAAATTTTTGAAACCCGGTATTTACAAAAGCATATTTATTTGCCCAAAGAGAAGGATTTGGAATAAAATCACTTTGTTTGAAATCATCGAAAAAAGGCAAAAAAACAGCCGTTTCCTGATCTGACTTAAATGTAGCTTGCCTCTGAAGAGATGGGTTTATATTCAAGCCTATCAATTGTTCTTGTGCCTGAATGTTTAAAAACATTCCTGTAAAGAAAAATACAATCCAAAGGCTTTTTTTAATCATCTGACTTAAAATTCTTCAAATTCAGTTTTAGACAATAAACTGTCACTCATTAATATGTCCTTGCTTACAGTATCATTTAACATATTGAATATCAATGAGTCAAAATTAATATCAATAGCCGAACGTAAAGTAATACGCACCTCATCACCTAGAAAAAGAGCTTCTTTCTGATTAAAATCAGGGCTTTGTTTAAAAACTCTAAGCTCTTTTCTCGAGCTGCCCCAAAGGGTATCTACGCCTCCAAAATTCAAGCTGGATTTTAAAATAATTTCTCTTGCTTCCAATGCTGTTTTCCCAATTAAAAAAGGAGCATGAACTCCGGCGGGATTATGACCATTTCCAATCACCAGATTGATAGCAGAACCAATTAAAATCATCGAATCTGCCGGAATAGTATCTTGCCGAATCAGTTGAGCAAGAACCGCATTTCGTGCAAAATTTTCAACAAAGATTAATTGATTTACCCTTAATCGCGATTGTTCTATAACATCAATCGCTCTCCGAATACTAAAATCAATTAGATTGGGCATTGGAATGTATTCCTGCCCCTTGGTGACTATTGTCAAATAGATTTTTCGACCTTTTTTTACTTTGGCTTCAGCCATAGGATGCTGATGAGAAACACCTCCCGGACGCGCTTTTGCATTGTAGATAGAATCGATTAAAACATATTGAAGAAAATTCGGATCGGAATTCTCCACCAAACTATCAGCATCTAAACCATTCAGTTGCGGAACCAAAATATACTCACCAAGACCTGTATAAGCATCGAGCCCCTTAATAACAGCAAATAATAACAGCCAGATTATCACAAAAATAATTCCCAGATTTATAAAAAATGTTTTACTAATAATAAAACGTCCAAAACTCATAATTCATCGATTGCTAAGCCTATTAAAAACTCTTTAGAAGGCCTAATATTGTACAATCAGCAAAGATAGTGATTAAGATGAATATTTAAAGAAGGGTTTTCGACATAAATTTTGTGTAAAAAACTTGGGTACAGTCTTATTTTCGAGTCTTATTTTCATTAGTATTGTAGAAGAATTTAGCACATAAAATGAAGAAAAATATTGCTCTTATTGCCGGTGGAGACTCAGGAGAGTATTCTATAAGTATTAATAGCGCCTCAATGGTTTTGGCGCAAATCGATCAATCGAAATACGAATTGTACTTGATTGTAATTAAAGGCCGAAGCTGGACTTATAATCATCCTGAATTAGGAAGTATCGATATAGATAAAAACGATTTCAGCTTAACAATTGCAGAAGAAAAAATAGTCTTTGATCTCATTTTTAATCTGATTCACGGCAGTCCGGGAGAAAATGGAAAATTACAAGGTTATTTCGATATGCTTGGACTGCCTTATACTTCGAGTAATGCGGTTACCTCTGCTCTTACTTTTAACAAAGCTTATTGCAATCAAGTAGTCCGAGCAACTGGTGTTGCAGTGTCCAAAAATGTTCATCTATTTAAACATCGTGCTTGCGATCTCGAAACTTTGCTTCAAAATATAAGCCTGCCTTCTTTCGTAAAACCTAATCAAGGTGGCTCCAGCGTTGGAATGTCGAAAGTCTTGGAAGCAAAAGAATTAAAACCCGCTATAGAAAAAGCCTTTGCCGAGGATGATGAGATAATAATTGAAGAGTTTATCAAAGGCCGTGAATTAACTTGCGGCGTTTTTGAATACGATAGTGAGATTCTACGTTTCCCTGTTACTGAAATCATTTCCAAAAAGGATTTTTTTGATTATGAAGCCAAATACAATCCTGCTTTCGCAGAGGAGATTACTCCAGCTGAAATAACAGAAGAAGACGCTACAAGAATTCAAGAAACTTCAGCTAAACTTTATCAGGTTTTGAATTGCAAAGGACTTGTTCGTTTCGATTATATACTAAATAGCGATAATCTTTGGTTTTTGGAAGTAAATACCATTCCCGGAATGTCAAATGAGAGTATTGTTCCTCAACAAATCAATGCAATGGGTTATACTCTAGGCGATTTTTACAGTATGATTATTGAGGAAGCTCTCCGTTGATTAGTGATTAGAAAATTAAGATAAAAAATGGACAAACTCGTTTTTGCTACAAATAACAAACATAAGATTACCGAAGTTGCTCCACTACTTCCCTCTCATCTTAAATTGCTCAGCTTAGCTGATATTCAATGTTTTGAAGAAATAGAAGAGCCTCACAACACACTGATAGACAATGCTTTTGAGAAAGCACGTTTTGTTTACAACAGATACAAATACAATTGTTTTGCCGATGATACGGGATTGGAAATTGATGCTTTAGATGGGCGACCCGGAGTTTTTTCGGCTCGATATGCAGGAGAAAATTGCTCTTTTGAAGACAATGTAAAAAAAGTCCTTCAGGAAATGCAAGGAAAAAGCCTACGCTCAGCACGATTTAAAACAGTAATCGCCTTGATAATAGACGGCAAAGAATATAGTTTTGAAGGAGCAGTAGAAGGTGAAATTATTGATCATAAAAGTGGAAAAGAAGGATTTGGATATGACCCTATTTTTAAACCGATTGCTTATACTGAAACTTTTGCTGAAATATCTTTAGAAGAAAAAAACAAGATTAGTCATAGAGGATTGGCAACCAAAAAATTGATTGCATTTTTAAACACTTTAGTCTAATTTCTTAATCATTAGGTTGTAAGATCATAAATTGAAGGTTATGTTTCGGTGCTCTGCACCTACAAATATTTCGCAGCTCTGCTGCTAAGCATATTGGCTAAATGCGAAAATATATTTAAAACTGAGGTGCAGAGCACCGTTAATCTTTGTAGGTGCAGAGCACCGATAATATTTATAGATCGAAATATCATAAATCTAAAATTATAAAAAATGGCAAATACATATTCCCAAGCCTATTTTCATTTAGTTTTTTCTCCCAAAAATAGTAAGGCATTAATATGCAAATCCTGGAAAAATGAGTTAGAAAAATATATCACTGGAATTATTCAGAACCACAATCATAAATTATTGGCAATAGGTTCAATGCCAGACCATATCCATATTTTTATAGGTTACAATTTAAACCACCTTATTCCCGATTTGGTGGAGGAAATAAAAACCTCAAGTAATGCTTGGATTAAATACAACAAATTATCAAAATATAAATTTGAATGGCAAAAAGGATATGGTGCATTTACTCATTCACATTCCAATATAGATACGGTAGTTAAATATATATTAAATCAAGAGAAGCATCATAAAAAAGAATCGTTTAAAGATGAATATCAAGAGTTTTTACGAAAAAACGATATTAAATATAACGACAAATACATATTCGATTTTTTTGATGATTAAAATTAATAAACATCAATATTATTATATGTTTTCGGTGCTCTGCACCTACAAATATTTCGCAGCTCTGCTGCTAATTGAATAAGAAAATAGGGACAATGGACAGAGCACTAATTATGGT
>JAGGUP010000044.1 GCA_021158405.1 Bacteroidales bacterium | reverse complement strand
GCAATTAAATCGGTAGGAATACCCTCATGAAAACCGTTTTCAACGGCGAGGATAGCTTCTGATACTTTGTTTAAAGCACCAAGGTGTCGAGCGTTAGAAATAATGGTATTATCGCCTAAATCTAAATCTTTAACAGAAGTAACAAGGCTATCAATAATCAGGTTAATATTTTCGTTTCGCTTAGCAGAGACGAATATAGTTTCTAAATCGACGTATTTATTGAAGAAACGAGGCATTTCCATCAATTCATCAATTTTATTGGCGATAATAATAAAACGTTTGTTTTTATCTTTAATATGATCTTTAAAATCATCTAGTGTTTCTTCCAAATCCGCAGGTGTTGATTGCGTAATGTCGCAAACATAGAGAATGATTTTTGATTGTCTTATTTTCTCATAGGTTCTCTCAATCCCCAGGGTTTCAATTGTATCTGTGGAATCTCTTAACCCTGCCGTGTCTATAAAACGAAAAGCAAAACCTTCAATACTGATGGTATCTTCAATACTATCACGAGTAGTTCCTGGAATATCTGAAACGATAGCTTTTTCTTCTTGTAATATTCTATTTAAAAGTGTCGATTTTCCAACATTTGGTTTTCCAATAATAGCTACCGGAATTCCGTGCTTTATCACATTTCCTAAAGCAAAAGATTCGATAAGTAGGTTCACCTCTTTACTGATTTCTGTAAGCAATTTTAAAAATCGGCTTCGATCAGCAAATTCAACATCTTCTTCGGCAAAATCAAGTTCCAGTTCTATTAGTGATGCTAAATCGACTAATTCCTGACGCAGTATTTTTATTTTTGAAGAGAATCCTCCGCGCATTTGTTCTAAAGCTAAATTATGCGAAGCGGAGGAATTGGATGCAATCAAATCGGCTACCGCTTCGGCTTGACTTAAATCAAATTTACCATTAAAAAAAGCTCTTAAAGTATATTCGCCCGGCTGAGCCATACGCGCTCCTTTTTTTAAAAGAAGTTCAATTAATTTTTGCTGAATAAAAATAGAGCCGTGACAAGATATCTCCACACTATCTTCGCCGGTATAGCTGTGAGGTGTTTTAAAAACACTTACTAAAACTTCATCTAATAAAATATCTTCATCATAGATTTTTCCAAAATGAATAGTGTAAGCTTCAGCATCTTGTATTTTTATTCCGCTTTTTGCAGGAATAAAAATGCTATCCGTAATCTTAAAACTGTCCAAACCCGAAAGTCGGATTAGAGCAATAGCACCTGTACCAGAAGGAGTGGCTAAGGCGCAAATTGTGTCGTTATTGGCTAAATGATGAAGCATAGCAAAATATTTTAGATTTTATAGCGAACAAAGTTACGTAGCAAATTGGCTATTGTCAAAGAAAATCGACACTTATTGGTATATAAGTATATGGTTACGAAAAATAGGTTTATTTGGAATGGATATAAAATCGGTCTAATTTTCCTATTTCTATTCTTTAATGTAGAAAAACGGCTTACTTTTGCTTTCTAATTTTTTACGTAATTCTAATACAAAAAACCTAAATAAAATGAGTATCCTAGTAAACAAAGACTCTAAAGTAGTCGTTCAAGGATTTACCGGTGGAGAAGGTACTTTCCACGCAGGCCAAATGATTGAATATGGTACCAATATTGTTGGTGGTGTTACTCCTGGAAAAGGAGGACAAGAGCATTTAGGAAAACCAGTTTTTAATACTGTTCAAGATGCTGTAGATAAAGCACAAGCAAATGTATCTGTAATTTTTGTTCCACCTCCATTTGCAGCTGATGCAATTATGGAAGCTGCTGAAGCTGGAATAGAAGTAATTATTTGTATTACTGAGGGAATTCCTACCAGTGATATGGTAAAAGTAAAAGAATATTTAAGTGATAAAAAGAGTCGTTTAGTTGGTCCTAATTGTCCTGGTGTTATTACTCCTGGTGAAGCTAAAGTGGGTATTATGCCTGGCTTTATTCATCAAAAAGGTTGTGTTGGTATCGTTTCTCGCTCAGGAACCTTAACTTACGAAGCTGTTGATCAGTTGACTAAAGTAGGTCTTGGACAAACAACAGCAATTGGTATTGGTGGGGATCCAATTATTGGAACTACAACCAAAGAAGCGGTTGAAATGTTTATGAACGATCCTGAAACAGAAGGTATTGTTATGATTGGCGAAATTGGCGGTGGTATGGAAGCGGAAGCTGCTGAATATGTGAGAGATCATGGAACAAAGCCGGTTGTTGGATTTATTGCCGGTTCTACTGCTCCTAAAGGACGCACGATGGGTCACGCAGGTGCAATTATTGGTGGAAAAGCCGATACTGCCGAAGCAAAGAAAGAAATTATGACGGAGTGTGGTATTCACGTAGTGGATTCTCCTGCAGAAATAGGACGTAAAATGAAAGAGATTTTGGGTTAATCCAAATAATCTATAAAATAAGAAAATCCTGAATTCGTTTGAATTCGGGATTTTTTTTGACTGCTTTTGCTGTTTTGTCAGCCTAATCGACCTACGAGGGTTCAAAACCCTCCTAGGTCTTTTTATCTCTAATATTTTTTTACTTTTTTGCCTTAGCTTCTTCCTGAAGTTTTTTTATTTGACTGGCAATGCCATGATGTTCATCGTAATTTTCGCACGAATGTCCCGGATTTTCATCGCAAGTACAACCTAATTTAGTGCCGTCGGGAATCGCTATTTCTGAACTGCAGGTTTGTGTAAAAACGCCATCTTTAAAAATAAACATTTTAATTCCAATGAGAGCAAAGGCAATACCCATAAGAGCCGTTGTGAGTAATATTAGTTTAAAAATCATAGCACTTGTTATTTGAAAAACAAAAATAGGAATTTAGTTGCATTCAATACTTAGCAAAAGACAGAATTAACAATTAATTTAGATTTCTTTTGAATTCGGCCATTACTACAGCACTTGCAATTGAGGCATTCAAGGATTCGGCTTTTGATTGTCCGTGACTCGGAATGTAAAGAGGATGAGTGATTAAACTTTGTACTGCGGCAGAAATTCCTTTCGACTCATTCCCAATGACAATAAAACCCGATGAATTTAATTTTTCTTGATAGATATTTTTGCCATTCAGTAGGGTTCCGTAAATAGGTAATTTTTGTTCCTTGAGAAAGGAAGATATATCGTTATAATAACAATGCACACGAAATAATGAACCCATAGTGGATTGCACAACCTTGGGATTGTATTGATCAACGGTATCATTAGAACAAACGATTTCATTTATCCCGAACCATTCAGCTGTACGAATGATTGTTCCTAAATTCCCGGGATCTTGAATATTGTCAAGGACTAAATAAAGCGTTTCTTTTTTAAGTTTAAATTCCTGATTTTCGGGCATTTTAACTACGGCCAAAACTTCATTGGCAGTTGAGAAATTACTAAGTTTTTGTAAGGCTTTTTCTGAAATTTCTTTCGGTGAATAACCTTGAATATTAGGTTGTGAATCCATCCATTTTTTGCTCGCAGCAATTAGCTGAATCTCGAAATTAGGATAATGAATTAATTCATTCACCATTTTTGGTCCTTCAACTAAAAAAAGACCCATTTTACGACGGGTTTTACTTAGTTTTAAAGAATTGATCAGTTTAATATCGGCCTGACTAAGCATAAATTTTTTAGCTAATTTACAAAAAATAGGCATAAAAAAATCCCGCACCTTTTGGAACGGGATTTTTATTCAACTTTGTAGGTTTATTCTTCAGTAATAACTTCGAAAGTAATCTCCGCTACAATGTCTTTATAAAGTTGAGCAATTGCTTTATAAGTTCCTACTTCTTTAATTGTTTCGCCTTCAATTGTAATTTTCTTGCGATCAACATCGTAATTGTGTTGTTCTTTAATTGCATCGGCAATTTGAATAGCATTTACAGAACCGTAAATTTTTCCTGAAGTAGCAGCTTTGGTGGCAATTTTTACAGTTAAACCATCCAATAATTTTGCTTCAGCAGTCGCTTCGTTTCTTATTTTATCAATTTTAAAAGCGCGTTGCTTTCTTACTTCGGCTAAGATTTTTTTATTGCTTTCATTAGCTGCAATTGCAAAACCTTGAGGAATTAAATAGTTACGTGCGTAGCCATTTTTAACTTCCACTGTATCATCTGTATATCCTAAATTTTGGACATCTTTCTTTAAAATAATTTGCATCGATCGTCCTCCTTTTATTTTAATAAATCGCCAACATATGGCATTAATGCGATATGACGAGCTCTCTTAACCGCTTGAGCTACTTTTTTCTGATATTTGGTTGATGTACCAGTTAAACGACGAGGTAAAAGTTTACCTTGTTCGTTTACAAATTTCAGCAAAAAGTTTGCGTCTTTATAATCGATATATTTAATTCCGCTTTTCTTAAAACGGCAATATTTTTTCTTTTTGGTATCTACCGTAATTGGGGTAAGATATTTGATATCTGAATTTTGAGCCATTGTTAAATTTTTTTAATGTGATTAATTTGTTTTAACTTCTGATTCGCCTTTTTTCATTCTTCTTTTTTTCTCGTTATAAGCGATGGCATGTTTATCCAAAGCTACAGTTAAGAATCGAAGAATACGTTCATCGCGCTTGTATGCGATTTCAAAATTGCGAATGTGCTCGCCTTCCATACGGTATTCTAATAATTGATAGAATCCTGTAGATTTTTTCTGAATAGGATAAGCAAGTTTTTTCAAACCCCACTCTTCCTCATGGACAACCTCAGCACCGTACTCTTTTAAGAGATCACGATACTTATTTACCGCTTCCTTCATCTGTTCGACAGATAAAACGGGAGTCATAATGAAAACGGTTTCGTACTGTTTTACCATTGTGTAAAATTTTTATTTAATTATTAATTTGTTGATCCATAGACAAGTACTTATTTACTCGTCAAATTGGGCGGCAAAGATATAAAGTTTTCGTTTAATATCAAATAAATAGAAATATTAATTTTATTGATACAGAGTAGCTTAAGAAAGGAATTTCACTAATTCTCCTGCTATAAATTCGGCTGCTTTTCCATTACCAAAAATAGGAGGGAAGAAATGCGGCGGATACTGATTAAATGTTTGATATGCTGTTTCTATTTTTTGTTTGTTAACATCGCAAAGGATGGCCGTTTTCAATTCTACCAATTCTTCCCATTCGGTTTCCGGACGAGCAATTATACATGGTTTTTGAAAATAATAGGCTTCTTTTTGAACACCTCCTGAATCGGTGATAATGAGTTTCGCATTTTCTTCCAACTGAATCATATCCAAATAAGCAAGAGGCTCCGTAAGTACAATGTTTTTAGCTTCTTGAAGTTGTTGAAAAAGTTCTTTGGATTGATTTTGCATCAACAGCTTGCGCGTTCGAGGATGAAGAGGAAAAACAATAGTCTCGTTAAACTTATTTGCCAGATTCAATAAGCTTTTTATCAAAGATTGCAAACGATCTGCAATATCTGTAGTCGTGTTGCGATGAATAGTAGCTAAAATAAATGAATTATTTCTAAGCTTTAATCGAGATAGAATATTCGATTTTTGTTTAGCAATAGTTGAAAAATACAAACTATTGTCTAACATAATATCGCCACAATGATACACTCTCGGATGATCGTTAGAGGCAGATCCCTTGAAATCGGTCGAAAACCCTTCTTTTTTTAAATTTTGAATTCCCGTTTTCGTTGGACTAAAAAGCAGTGTGGAAGCATGATCAGTCATTATACGATTCAATTCTTCGGGCATCGCTTTGTTAAAAGAGCGCATTCCAGCTTCTATATGAGCCACAGGGATTTGTAATTTCGAAGCAGCCAGTGTGCCAGAAAGCGTAGAATTCGTATCGCCATAAATCAAAACAAGTTCCGGCTTTTCTTCTATTAAGACCTTTTCAATATTAGTAAGCATTTGAGCTGTTTGATTTCCTTGTTCACCACCTTGAATTTCAAATTGATAATTTGGTTTGGGAATATTTAGCTCTTCAAAAAAGACTTCTGACATATTAAAATCGTAATGTTGACCTGTGTGCACAATAATTTCTTCTATTTGCGGATACGATTTAAAAGCCCGATTTAAGGCAGCTGCTTTAATTATTTGTGGTCGGGCACCAACGATAGTTAT
>JAGGUP010000059.1 GCA_021158405.1 Bacteroidales bacterium | reverse complement strand
TTTTTTACCACGAAGGCACTAAGACACGAAGTTTATTGTTGTTGTTTTTTATTTCTTATTACTCTTCAGTATTCTTTTTCCATTTTTGCTTTGTGTCTCTGTGACTCTGTGGTTTTTTACCACGAAGGCACTAAGACACGAAGTTTATTGTTGTTGTTTTTTATTTCTTATTACTCTTCAGTATTCTTTTTCCATTTTTGCTTTGTGTCTCCGTGTCTCTGTGATTTTTTACCACGAAGGCACTAAGTTATAATTAAAAATATCCATTTATAAATCTCCTAAATCCATCTTTGATTAATGGAACATTAAAATTTATCAGAAAACCCAGTTTCTTATCAGCTAATTTTAAATATGAAATGATCTGAGCTTCGTGAACTGGCAAAATAGTATCTACAGCTTTCAGTTCAATTATAATTTCATTCTCAACCAACATATCAATTCTAAAATCTTTATTCAGCTCAACTCCCTTATAATGTAAGGGCAAAAATACCTGAGATTTTACCTCAATATTTCTTAAAGAAAGTTCTTGAAACAAACAAGACTCATAAACAGATTCTAGCAAACCAGGTCCCATTTCTTTATGAACCGTTAAAGAGGCATCTAGAATTTGCTTCGATAGTTTGTTATACTGTTCCTTTGTCATTTGATTATTTTTCTTTTTTTTCTATGTCTCTGTGGTTTTTTTCACCACGAAGGCACTAAGTCACAAAGTTATTATTCTCCTATTTGCTTTTATTTTTTCTTTGTGTCTCCGTGTCTCTGTGGTTTTTTATATTTTCAAAAATAACAAATCATTACTCTACCCAGTTAGGTTTACGTTTTTCTAAAAAGGCAGCCATTCCTTCTTGGCCTTCTTCCGAAGCCCGAATATCGGCTATCATTTTAGCGGTATATCCAATAGCTTCTTGCAAAGTGAGTTTATTTGAAATATCATAGATTAAATTCTTACAATGACTCATTGCTTTTGGACCGCTCGTTTTCAATAGGCCAATTACCTCTTCCAGATATCCTTCTAATTTTTCAGCTGATAAAGATTTATTTACCAAACGATGATAAGCTGCTACTTCCCCCTTAAAACGTTTCCCGGTTAGCATCAATTCTTTAGAACCATATTCACCAACACGCTTGGTAACATAAGGCGAAATACAAGCTGGCACAATACCAATTTTTACTTCGCTTAAGGAGAATATTGTATTTTCATCGGCATAAGCAAAATCACAAGCAGCCAATAAACCATTTGCGCCTCCAATGGCAGCACCATGAACTATTGCAATTGTTGGTTTTGGGCAAGTATATATTTCGTAGAAACAATTGGAAAGATTCAAACTCTCGGCATAATTATCTTCGTAAGAATACTTGGCTACATTACGCATCCAATTCAGATCGGCTCCGGCACAAAATGATTTTCCTTTTCCACGAAGAATTACGATTCTAACCTCATCCATCGTTTTAATTTCTTTAAACATTTCGATAAGCTCAGCAATCATTACTTCGTTAAAAGCATTGTGAATTTCAGGTCGGTTGAGCCAAATAGTTCCGACTTCATTTTTTATATCTAGCTCTATTGTTTCAAATTTCTTCATATTCTTTTTCTTAGCAAATGCATCAAAAAAACTTTGCGACTCTGCGGCTTTGCGAGAAAAAACATTACGCTAAGACGCCAAGACACAAAGAATTACATCCTAAAAATACCGTATTTTGTTTCGTCCCATTTCTTGCTTAAAGACATTGCGATTCCCATCGCCAATACTTTCCGTGTATCTACGGGATCAATTATTCCATCATCCCACATACGAGCTGTGCTGTAATAGGCGGAACCTTCTGTTTCGTATTTTTCCAAAATGGATTTCTTAAGCTTATCAATATCTTCTTGCGGCATTTTTTCTCCACGCGCTTGAAGTTGGTCTTTTTTCACTTGAATCAAAACATCGGAAGCTTGTTCACCACCCATGACCGAAATTTTTGCGTTAGGCCACATAAACAATAAGCGAGGATCGTAAGCACGACCAGCCATAGCATAATTGCCGGCTCCAAAAGAGCCACCAATAACTACTGTAAATTTAGGAACATTCGCATTAGCCACAGCGTGTACTAATTTAGCTCCATCGCGTGCTATTCCTTTATGTTCATATTCTTTTCCAACAATAAAACCCGTAATATTTTGCAAGAAAATAATCGGGATATTTCTGCTTGTACAGAGCTCTATAAAATGAGCTCCTTTCAGTGCCGTTTCAGAGAATAAAACTCCATTATTGGCCAGAATCCCGACAGGAAATCCCATAATATGTGCAAAGCCAGTAATTATTGTAGGTGCATAACGTGCTTTAAATTCCTGAAAACGACTACCATCAACAATGCGGGCAATGATTTCTCTTGCATCCACCGCTTTTTTTAAATCAACCTGCGCAATTCCATATAATTCTTTTGGATCGTAATAAGGCTCCTCAATAGGAACGATATCAATCTTTTGCTTTTCTTTATTTTCCAGTGTTTCAAAAATATTGCGACAAATGGAAATCGCATGCCGATCATCTTCTGCAAAATGATCAGCAACACCAGAAATACTCGTATGCACATCAGCGCCTCCAAGTTCTTCGGCTGTAACTTCCTCTCCCGTTGCAGCTTTTACCAAAGGAGGTCCTCCAATAAAAATAGTGCCTTGTTCTTTTACAATAATTGTTTCATCACTCATAGCAGGAACATAAGCTCCGCCAGCAGTACAACTTCCCATCACGATGGAAATTTGAGGAATTCCAACGGCAGACATCCTAGCCTGATTGTAAAAAAATCGACCAAAATCAAAACGATCAGGAAAAACATTTGCTTGGTCAGGTAGAAAAGCACCTCCAGAATCTACCATATAAACGCAAGGTAAATGATTGTCCATAGCAATTTCTTGCGCCCTAACATGTTTGCGAATGGTTTCCTTAATATAAGTTCCCCCTTTTACGGTGGCATCATTGGCAATGATTATTGTTTCTTTCCCTTGAACGACTCCTATTCCTGTAATAATACCGGCTGATGGAAACTTATTTTCGTACTTATCAAACGCTCCAAGAGTCGACAACTCCATAAATGGAGTGTTTATATCAACCAATAAATCAATTCTTTCCCGAGCCAAAAGCTTACCACGTTCCTTATGTTTTAGCACTGCTCTATCACTTCCTCTTTCAATTACAGAAGCTGTTCTTTCGCGAAATGTTTCCAACAGACTTTGATATGCCTTTTTGTTTGCTTGAAAACTTTCTGATTTTATATCTATTTGTGACTTTATGCGATACACAATTATTATGTTTTAATTACTTATCCAAAATGAGCTGTCAAATGTAAAATATTTTCTTATGCTTGCATAAGATTTATTCGAATTTCTTCATAAAATATTCGAGTTCTTATATCACAAAAGGTTTAAATTCCTTAATTGTTTGACGAAAAATAATTTAGCTTTTCAATATTAAATCGAATCTTTCCATTCCTCAAGTGTAAATGTAGTATTTAATCGAACTCCTTTTTCTGTTTGCTTTATATTACAACATTCATTAAAAATATCATGTTCAAAAAATAGCGTATAATCGTTCTCAACGGCCTCCTTAAAGAAGGTTTTTTTATCCTCGAGTGTAATCAAAGGTCGCGTATCATACGCCATAATCCAGGGCAAAGGAATATGAGCTGTCGAAGGCAACAAATCGCCCATATAAACCAGTGTTTTTCCTTTATAAGAAATATGCGGAATTAGCTGTCCATCTGTATGTCCATTGACTATTTTCAAAAGAAAGCCGGGATAAATTTCTCCTTCGGCTTCTACAATATTCAACTGACCACTTTCCTGAATTGGCAGAATATTCTCGCTTAAAAAACTTGCTTTTTCTCTGTTGTTTGGATTAATCGCCCATGCCCATTGAGCTTTACTCACCCAATATTTTGCATTTTTAAAGGCAGGGATTAGAGCAGTTTTTTCTTCGTTCCATTTGATAGAGCCACCGGTATGATCGAAATGTAAATGAGTTAAAACCATATCGGTAATATCATCGGTTGCAAAACCTTGCTTTACCAGTGATTTTTCTAAAGTTTCATCACCATGCAAATGATAATAGCCTAAAAACTTAGCATCTTGTTTATCACCTATTCCATTGTCAATTAATATTTTCCGATCGCCATCAACTACCAACAGACAGCGCATAGCCCAAGAGCACATATTATTTTCGTCTGCAGGATAAACTTTAGACCACATAGATTTTGGAACCACGCCAAACATAGCGCCGCCATCGAGTTTAAAATTTCCAGTTGGGATACTGTATATTTCCATAATCTTTGTTTTGAATGTCAAAGATAGAGAATGCTTTTAGATGCGACAAAAATCTTACGAGTGTGTTTGTTAAAGAAAGTGAAATAAGCAGGATTGTTGCAAAAAAACCAATCAAAATATTGAAGACTGTTCTTAATGAAATTTATCCTCAACCCATTTTTTAGGATTATTCTTGATATAATTTGAAATCCGAAAATATTCATTTTCATCCCTGAGTATATGATCGTAAAAACGCGATTGCCACTCAAAATCATATCCTAAACTATGAACATATTTCGTTATTGCCGATTTATACGAACCAATAATACGTGATACGGAACCAGATTTTGGTGATATTGCTGCCATTTGTTGATTTTTTGGAATAACGGATTTTGAATTCGTGGGGATCTTCGCGGTAGGAGACGATGCATGCATCGTCTCCACGAACGCCACCATCACCATCATCCACAATTTTCAAAATTCCTTAAATATGATTTGGCATTATCACAAATTGATGCAAATCAATATTTTTTGAATGTTGTTTAATTTCATACCAAAACGCATCGGCTAAAACGCCAATATTTGATAATTGCATTTCATTATCAATAATTTCGCCAAAATAATGTTCGCGATTTTTGGTACAAATGGTAATAAAATACAAACCCGCACGGGCATAATCATAATTCGGCAATCGCACCGATTTTATACGATATTTATTTTGATATTTATCCATTTTCAATGGTATAACACCTCAAAATAATTCGGCACAAATAATGCGTCTCTCTCGGTAGTAAATATAAGGCAATCTCTTATATTCCTTACAAATATAATAAAACTTTATCTAGAAATAAACGGTCAGGAGACTGCAATGTTCTTCAAGCTTAAGCAGGAGATTAAGCTTAGCGCTGGAAGGCAAAACTTCGGCTTCGCTCAACAACACTTCGGCATCGCTCAGTGTAAAAAAAGCCCGTCAAAAAATTGACGAGCTCTAATACTATTTACGAATCCTAAAAAACTATTAATCTCCGGAATACATCTTCTGTGTGTCGATAGCTCGGACATATTTCCTCATATCCTCTGGCGTAAACTTACCCATAACACTAACTACTACAAAGGAGTCAACCTGATCTACAACCAGAATAATTTCTGTTATTAGGGTATCGTTTCCTTTTGTTTTAAAGGTGATTATTTCCCCTTCGTCTTTAACAATCATTGCATCAATATAGGAAGCTTTTTTAAGCGACTCATTTAGAATAGGCAATAGTTCATAGGCTAATCTATCGGCAACAAAAATCTTAAAATCATCGATCTTTCTTAGCAGACTTCTCAGCTCCTTTCTATCCTCTCCATGAAGAAAAAAGCGCGCAAAGAAGGTAGGAATATCCAGATTTATGACATCTTCGTGGCTTTTGTGAGCCTTGTAAAATTCCAGGTATCCTTCAGATCCAGATCGGCCAAATACAACATTAGAACCAAAGGTAAACAGCAAAAATAGTATAGCGATCTTGGCTTTCATTAGTTCTGGCTTTTTTTATCAATATCTTCTAGGCGATCAAAGCCTTCAATTTTCATAGTTCCAGAGAGCTTAGAAAGTTTCTTGAGATCGATATCTCCTTCAATAATTACTAAAATATTCTCTTCTGGCCCATAAACAACAATTATAAACTCGGTAATCTTGCTATTTTCCTTCTTGACAAAAAAACGATATATCTGCCCGTCTTCCTTAACCAGCAAGATTTCGTCATAGGTAGATTTAAGAATTGTTGGTAGCAACTCTTTATAAAATAGATTTTCGGTTAATACCTTCGATGGAGCATCGTTCATTAAAACCTTTATCGTATTTATACCTGCAATATTTTCTTTAAAAGCTTCCCCTTCTTCCTTGCTGGTTACTTCAGTAAAAAAATCGAAAGTGTACTTGGTGATATAAACTGAGGTATATCCTTTTTGGCCCGAGTACTTGTCAAAGTGCTTTACTGCGGGACTCTCTTGTGCCATTGTTAAAAACGGCAGCATCATAATTGCTAATATTATTAAATTTTTCATCTTATTTATTTTTTAATTAATAACTCTGGGTTCATTAAATCGCCAACGCGATTCAAACTTTCGATACCGGTACTTATTTTTTGTGAAGTAGCATATAATATCTGCTTCGTTTGTTCTTTTGCAATGTTTATGTCTGTTATGGCTTCCCCATTTATATAGGCATAGATAATTTTTTCTTTTGTTTTATAATTCGAGAATACAAAAAATAATGCCAATAGAAGAGTTGCAGCAATGCCGGATAACGTGTAAAGATTGATTTTCCTCCTAGGCTTCTTATGCTCAAATTCCTTGGTATATTCTATTGTTTTTTCATCTCCAAAAAATCGAAATAGCTTCTTTGCAAATAAAAGTTCCTCTGGAATATTTTCGTTTTCATTAAAAAACCGCTTCAACTCATCCTCTTCCTGGATACTGCTCTCACCTTCAAGGTATTTTTCAAGCAGTGTTTTTATTTCTCTATAATCCATAATTCATGGTTTTTATAAGCTCCTCTTTAACTGTCTTTCTTGCTCGGGATAAATTAACACGTATAGCGTTTGGATCTATCCCTGTTGCATCAAAAATTTCATCAAAATTATAACTTTCTACATCTCGCAAATGAATAATCATTTTTTGCTTTTTGGGTAATCTATCAATTATTGTCCTAATCATACCCGCCATTTCTTTTTGCTCAAGCTCAGGTTCAACAACATGATTGCTTAGGTTCTTGATATTTTCTGAATTTTTCAATACCACATTCCGATGTTTTACACGGTCGAGACACAAATTCTTTGTCGAACGAATTAAATAAGACTCCACATTATTGAATTCCAAAACGCTATTCTTATTTAAGAGTAAACGCTCAAAAATATCCTGCGTAACATCCTCTGCTTCTTCCACATCCGACAAGATTGCTCTGGCGTACCTAAAAACTTTGTCTTTAAGCGAAGTGAATATAGTATAAAATTCTTTTTGCTCCATTCTATTTGTAAGACGACCTCATTTCAAATTTATTACATTTTATTCACACTTAGATATTTATTATAACAAATAAAAAACTAAAAAGTAATATTCCTAAGTCTAAGTCGTCTTTCCAGAAAGAAAGATTTAAACATTTTACACACAAAAAACAAAAACCATGAAAAAGTATTACCTTATTACCCTACTCCTTATTTTCTTTACCAGTTTATTTACAGAAGCTTATGCTCAAGCAAAAATATCAGGTCAGATAAAGGATGGAGAAACCAGAGAAGCCCTTATATATTGCAGTCTAAGCGTGTATAACTTACAAGATAGTTTAATTACCGGTGGAGTGAGCAATGACAAAGGCTACTTTATAATTCCGCTTCAGAGAGGCTCTTATAATTTAGTGAGCAGCTATATCGGTTATCAAAACGATACCCTTACTTTAAACGTAAGTGGAAAAGATCAATTTCTAGGAAACATTAAACTGAATGGCAATCAGAACGATTTATCAGAAATAGAAGTAAAAGGCTCCCTCTACGAAGCAAGCATCGATAAAGAAGTGGTATTTATCACAACGAAAATACGTGCCAGCACAGCTAATACTTCGGATGTATTGGAAAGGATAAACGGACTTTCTTTTGATAGATACAATAACTCAATCAAAGTTGATGGTGATGATCATATTGTACTATTAGTGAATGGACTTGAAAAAAACCAGGAGTACATTCGGAATCTTTCGCCCGAAAGAATAAAAGAAGTAGAGATACTTAGAAATCCGAGCGGACGATATGCGCTTGAAGGATATTCTGCAATTATAAATATCCTTTTGAAAAGTGATTATAAAGGAACCGAGATCTATGCTGAGAATATGACAATGATCAATACAGATACCAAAGAGAATAACTATTTTCCCACGAATAACTTTTCTCTTACTTATAATTATACCTACGACAAATTAAATATTTATGCAAAAGCCAGTAATAGCTACACGGGTTTAGATGTTATTGGAGAATCGAAACAAGAATACACTAATGGTTTTCTTATTGAGAATAAGCCTTTGAATAATGAGAATAATCTAAAAACTGATTTCTTATCGAATACCTATACGGCAGGTATCGATTATTATATTAACCCAAAACACACCATTAGTTTTGAAAGCAATATTTCAGCCTTTCCATCACCCCGACGAAACATAGATCACAATTATAATGTTATTCATTCTCAAGATGGTGTTGTTACAGATACCTACAACTCTCAGAATGTAAACAATATAGATTCTAAGGATTTTACTAATTCGCTTTTTTACATCTTCAAAATTGATAACAAAAACACTTTGAATGCCGATTTTACATTTTCGAAATATACCGATGATTATACCAATAGCATAATCCAAAGCAATGGTTTTGAACTTAATGAAACGGGTGAAAATAAAAAAGATTATACCAAGTTCTATCTTGAGTTGAATCATACAATTAATGATAAATCTACTTTAATGGTGGGTTATGGAAATACTTGGCGTCAAATGGATAATGTATTTACTACAAAAACAAGACTTGTCTCTACAGAAGATTTCACAACGGAGTTGACTAGTTTTTCACAAACAGAAACACGCCATAAGTTGTATGCTTATTATTCCTCAAAATTGGGAAATAAAGTTAGTTATAAATTAGGCCTTGCCGGAGAATATAGTCATCCGAAATCTGGAGAAATAGACCAAAGTTATTTTATTTATCAGCCTCATCTCGACCTCAATATTTCGGCTCATAAAATGTTGAATATAAAACTTAAGTATAGAGCCGATAGCGATTATCCAAGTATGAAGCAAGTCAATCCTTTTACACACACCATCGACCCCTACACAATAGAAACTGGAAACCCATATTTAGAGCCTGAACTTACGCATAAAATATCGGCAAGGTTCCGTATTATGCAAGGACTTATTTCTCTAGAACCCTATTACCATTTTTCGAATAACTGGATTAATAAAGTCATAACACCACTCGATGGAAACATATTTGAATACAGTTATGATAATGTTGGTAATTATGAGAGTACGGGTTTTAAAATAAATTTCAACCTTCCAATGTTTAAACAAAGTTTATTCTTGCAAAGCAATGCCGATTTCTTCCAAAGCAGCATTAGCTACAACGGAAAATCAAATACGGTAAACGATTGGGTAATGAATACGCAGCTCTTATATATCAATAAGAAATACCATTCCGTTGCCGGACTTAATTACCAAAAGGGGATTAAAAAATTAATCAATGCGCAAGGCTATGAGTATTATAACACTGATTACTGGTTGATATTTATACAACAGCCTCTTTTAAAAAACAAAATGACCGTGATGCTAAGCTATATGCTACCAATAGATTTTGGTGTAACTTACGAACAAGGCAGTTATATTGATACGGGATTATACCGTGCCACTACAGCCTACGATATTAGCATGCTTAAAAATACATTGATGCTCAGACTTACTTATCGCTTTACAAAAGGGAAAAGTGTTAGAAACATATCAAAAAGCATAGAAAAAGAGATTGAGAATAAATCGAAAGGGATTTTCTAAAAGAAAATTTGTGTGAATCTGGCCTCCATTTGTCATTAGATAAAATGGGGGCTTTTTTTATTTATTAAATCCTTTTATCGTAGCAGAATACGGAATACATAGCCTCAGGCTCTGATTAATCTTTCAGGAGACCACAATGTTCTTCAAGCTGAATCAAAGATTCAGCTTAGCGTTGGAAACGTGCGTAAAAAAGCCCGTCAAAAAAAATTGACGAGCTTTTTTAATTTTTTCGAATGCTTGCTATTTCACAGCATCGACAATAGCTTTAAAAGCATCAGGGTTATTCATGGCTAAATCGGCCAAAGCTTTACGGTTAAGCTCCACACCTTTGGCATGAATTTTTCCCATAAAAACAGAGTACGACATTCCATACATACGTGCTGCCGCATTGATACGAACAATCCACAACTGACGAAAGTCTGATTTCTTAACTTTGCGATCGCGGTATGCGTATCCCAATCCTTTTTCAACAGCATTTTTCGCTACTGTCCAAACATTTTTACGACGTCCAAATTGTCCTTTGGCCATCTTCATTACTTTTCTGCGTCTGTTTCTAGCCGCAACTACATTTACTGATCTTGGCATTTTTTCTTTTGTTTTTTTACTTTAGCGCCTTTCGGGCTTAATTAGCTAAAGCAAAGGTTTAAAACTGTGTTACCTACATGGCAAGCAATGACTTTATATTGGCTTCATCTGCTTTAGAAACTAACCCTGTTTGCGTAAGATTACGCTTTTGTTTGGTCGATTTCTTTGTTAGAATGTGGCTTTTAAAAGCATGCTTCCTCTTTAATTTACCTGATCCGGTAAGGGTAAACCTTTTCTTAGCACCGGATTTAGTTTTCATTTTTGGCATTCTACTAGTTATTAAATGATTAATATTAAATAATCGATATTTCTATCAGTTATTTCTTCTTTTTTGGAGTGATAATCATAATCATACGTTTTCCTTCCAATTTAGGTAAACGCTCAACTTTTCCAAAATCTTCCAAAGCTTGGGCAAATTTCAGTAAAATGATTTCTCCTTTATCTTTATAGATGATTGATCTACCTCTAAAGAAAACATCTACCTTTACTTTGGCTCCATCTTCTAAGAACTTCTCAGCATGTTTCAATTTAAAATTAAAATCATGATCATCTGTATTTGGACCCAAGCGAATTTCTTTAACAACCACTTTCGCTGTTTTTGCTTTGATCTCTTTTTGTTTCTTTTTTTGCTCGTAAAGAAACTTCTTATAGTCGATTATACGACAAACAGGCGGATTGGCTGTTGGAGAAATTTCCACTAAATCCAATTCCAATTCTTTCGCTTTATCGATAGCATCTCTGAGGTTAAAAATCCCATCCTCAACATTTTCACCAACTAGGCGAACAACTTGAGCCGTGATATACTCATTAATTTTATGTAGGGCTTCTGGCCGTTTAAATGGTCGCCTACCTCTAAATGGTGCTCTTTTTGCTATGGCTAATGCCTCCTATTCGTTATGGATTTTACAATCCGTTATTTATAAATATTTTCTGTTTCTATTTTTATTTTTGCAATAAAATCATTGATGCTTTTTGTTCCTAAATCGCCTTCCTTATGTTTACGAATGGAAACCGCTTCGATTTCTTCTTCTTTTTCGCCTACAATAAGCATATATGGAATTTTTTTCATTTCAGCATCCCTAATTTTCCGACCAGTTTTTTCACTTCGGTCATCAATTTGGGCGCGAATGTCTGAATTTTCCAGCAAAGTTAAAACTTTTTCAGCATATATCTGGTATTTTTCACTGATTGGTAAGATAATAACCTGATCGGGTGTAAGCCAAAGTGGGAAATCTCCTGCACAATGTTCAATTAAAACAGCCACAAATCTTTCCATCGAACCAAAAGGAGCTCGGTGTATCATTACGGGACGATGCTTTTCATTATCAGCGCCAATATATTCCAATTCAAACCGTTCTGGTAAATTATAATCTACCTGAATGGTTCCTAATTGCCATTTTCTTCCGATGGCATCTTTTACCATAAAATCCATTTTGGGCCCATAAAAAGCAGCTTCGCCATATTCTACAACAGCAGGAATACCACGTTCTTCGGCAACTTCACGAATAGCACTTTCAGCCAACGCCCAATTCTCATCGGTTCCTATATATTTTTCTTTATTGTCAGGATCACGAAGCGAAATCTGAACCATCACATCTTTAAAATCAAGCGCTTTAAAAATAAATTCAATTATGTCCATTACCTTTTTAAACTCATCTTTCACTTGTGAAGGCATACAGAAAATGTGAGCATCGTCTTGAGTAAAACCACGAACACGTGTTAATCCGTGCAATTCACCACTTTGCTCATAACGATAGACAGTACCAAATTCCGCATAACGAATCGGTAACTCTTTATAAGAATGCGGGTTGACTTTATATATCTCGCAGTGATGCGGGCAATTCATTGGTTTAAGCAAAAACTCTTCGCCTTCGGTCGGAGTATGAATAGGCTGAAAACTATCTGCTCCATATTTGGCATAATGCCCGGAAGTTACATAAAGCTCCTTTTGTCCAATATGCGGAGTAATTACAGGCAAATAACCGTATTGCTTTTGAACTTTTTTCAAGAAATTTTCTAAACGTTCACGAAGCATTGCTCCTTTTGGCAACCAGAGTGGCAAACCTTTTCCTACTTTATCGGAAAAAGCAAATAACTCAAGTTCTTTCCCGATTTTACGATGATCGCGTTTTTTAGCTTCTTCGAGAAGTTCTAGATACTCAGTAAGCTCTTTTTTCTTTGGGAAAGTGATACCATAGATTCGCGTAAGCTGTTTGCGCTTTTCGTCACCACGCCAATAAGCTCCTGCAATATTGAGTAACTTAATCGCTTTAATTGGTGAAGTATTAATCAAATGAGGACCTCTACATAAATCTGTAAAAGTACCAGATTGGTAGAAAGTGATAGTGCCATCTTCCAAATCGTTAATCAATTCTAACTTATATTCGTCGCCTTTAGCATTGAAAAAATCCAACGCTTCTTTTTTACTTACTTCTTTTCTACTCAGGCTTTGCTTTTCTCTGGCAAGCTCAAGCATACGTTTTTCAATTTTTTCTAGATCACTTTCCGATATGGAATAATCCATAAAATCGATATCGTAATAAAAACCATTTTCAATATCGGGACCAATCCCAAATTTTACTCCAGGATAAAGCTGTTCAACAGCTTCGGCCATTAAATGCGCTGAAGAATGCCACATAGCCGCTTTGCCTTCCTTATCATTCCAGGTAAACAACTGAACCTTTGCATCTTCGTTTATTGCACGAGTTGCATCCATTACTACTCCATTTACTTTGGCTGCCAATATATTACGAGCTAAACCCTCGCTTATATCTAACGCCACATCGTAAGCAGTACTGCCTTTAGCCATTTGCTTAACCGAACCATCCGGTAATGTGATATTTATCATCATTATTATTTATAATTTTGAGCCTGCAAAGATAGCAAAATATGTTTCAAACGCTTATTAAGAAACTGATTAAATCATAGATTCTTAAGCAAATTCAATTAAAAAGCTTGGAAACAAAATATTACTCAATTAATCCCCTGCCTGCTTTTTTTATTCTTCCTGAGGATTTAAGCTCTAATATTAGGTTGTCGAGAATTCCGTTGATAAAGATTTTACTTTTAGGCGTAGAGAAATATTTTGATATTTCAATATATTCATTCATAGTCACTTTTACAGGAATGGAATCCATTTCTGTTAGCTCAACTAAAGCCATTTTTAGGATTAACAAGTCCATCAAAGCCACTCGGTCAATTTCCCAATTCACGATTTTTGGCTTAATTATTTCCAAGAATTCATCAGAGAAATAGATCGTCTTTTTAAATAATTCTCTTGCAAAAATCAAATCTTGTCCACCATCTACATCCAGTTCATCTTTAAAAAGAGTTGGCAGAGCCCGATTTTCGCTCCAAGAACCCTTGTATGACGAAATGGTCATTAAAACCAGCTGTGCCACTAAAAAATAATCGTCTGTCCAATTGAGATTGATTTCTTCAAAATAATAATGCAAGGTCTCATTTGGAATAATCACTTCATCAAAAAGCTTTTCTATAACTAATTTATCAGCTTTATAACTAGATTCTGTATCTGTGAGATAATTATTATAGGTTTCTGTTTCACGAATTTGATTATACAGTTTCCGAACGAGCTCTTTCTCAAATTTCCAATTAATATGCAGCGCATCTGTTTTCTTTTCCAATTCTTTATTCTCAGCAAGCTGCATCAAGAATGGATTCCTAATAAATTTTTCGACTGGATTTAGCTCTTCTTTGGTAGGATAGTATTTTTTCTTAGCCTCATCCATTCGCTCTTCAGCAAAGGCTCTTATTTCAACCAAAAGAGATAATTGGTAAATAAACAAATCATATACTTTCTCAAAGTGTTTCAGTAATTGCTTTTCTCCAGTTATCAGATTCTTGCTATCTGTCTGATTATATGCATATAATGCCTGAAGCACTTTTATTCTGATATGTCGTCTGCTAAGCATAGAAATGAACGTTTTTAATGTGCTGCAAAATTAGCTTTTTTTTTAATTCATCGTGCTTTCAAATTAGGAATTTAGAAGATAATATGGGTTTATCTTAAATTTGGAAAGAAAAAAGAAATCATTACATTTGCTAGATATAAAACATATTTATTGAATAATGAGAGATTCATATTCGGAGGGAGTACAGGAAGATATTTATTCACAGGCAATTCGAGCCGGCAAACGCACTTATTTTTTAGATGTAAAATCAACCAAATCGGATGAATTATATTTAACTATTACGGAAAGCAAACGACGCTTTAACAACGAATCGGGGAAATTTCAATACGAGAAGCACAAAATCTTTTTATTTAAAGAGGATTTTGAAAAATTCTCTGATGGGTTAAAAGATGTCATTCAATTTATCGAAACGGGACAAAAAAGCGATTTGCTTAATCCCTCTGATTCTGAAACAAATACAATGGATGAAAATCTTAAAACCCATTCTGACATTTCTTTTGAAGACTTACATTAATATTTCCATTCAGCTTGTAATTCAAACACTTTGATGTAATTAGATTTGTCTCACTCTTTTTATTATCGCATTTTTAATTTGAATTGTTAATAAAATTTCGATTCAAAAAAGGATAAAATAGTATTTTTGCACAAACTACATTTTTATGGGAAAAGTCATTTCAATTGCAAATCAAAAAGGCGGCGTTGGCAAAACTACTACTGCCATTAATTTAGCTGCCGGACTTGCTGTTCTTGAGCATAAAACGCTCATTATTGATGCTGATCCACAAGCTAATTCTACTTCCGGAATAGGTTTCGATCCAAAAAACATTACCAATGGTATTTACGAATGCATAATGGATGGAATGGAACCAAAAGACGCTATTGTGCAAACAGAAACGCCCCATTTGTTTCTTCTTCCTGCAAATATCGATTTGGTAGGAGCCGAAATTGAGCTTGTAAATATGCCTCAGCGCGAGTTTATGCTTAAAAATACCATCGATAAAATTAAAGCTGATTATGATTTTATTATCATCGACTGTTCACCATCATTGGGATTGATTACTATTAATGCATTAACCGCTTCTGACTCTGTAATTGTACCCGTTCAATGCGAATACTTTGCTTTGGAAGGATTAGGCAAACTACTTAACACGATCAAAATCGTGCAATCACGACTCAATACTTCTTTAGATATAGAAGGAATTTTACTCACTATGTATGATTCTCGTTTACGTTTATCCAAGCAAGTGGTAAAAGAAGTCAAGACTCATTTTCAAAAAATGGTTTTTAAAACTATTATAAATAGAAACACGCAATTGGGCGAAGCTCCAAGTTTCGGCGAAACTGCAATTATGCACGATGCTTCAAGTACAGGAGCGGTTAATTATTTAAACCTAGCTCGAGAAATTTTACAAAAAAACAATATGACTAGCCTGACGGCCAAAAATAAAAAGGGATAAATTATGAGCAAGAAGCAAGCTATGGGCAAAGGCCTTGAAGCAATACTAGGAAGCCCTGATACTGATATTACTTCAAAAGACATTTCGGGCAATTATGTTGTAGGAGCTGTTGCAGAACTTCCGGTACATCAAATTGAAGCTAACCCTTTTCAGCCGCGTAACGAATTTGAAGATCAATCTCTGATGGAGCTTTCAGATAGTATTCAAAAACAAGGAATTATACAACCCATTACCGTTCGGAAAATAAGTTTGAATAAGTATCAGCTCATTGCTGGAGAACGCAGGTTAAGAGCAGTTAAAATGGCAGGCTTAAAAAATATTCCGGCTTTTATTAGAGTAGCCAATGATGAACAAATGCTTGAAATGGCTTTGGTTGAAAATATTCAGCGCGAAAACCTGAATGCCATCGAAATTGCAATAAGTTATACACGCCTGATTGAAGAATGTAAAATAACTCAGGAGGAATTAAGTACACGTGTGGGCAAAAAACGATCTACAGTTACAAATTACATTCGCTTACTAAAACTGCCTGCAGAAGTACAAATTGCACTTTCGCAAAACCAGATTAGTATGGGACATGCTCGTTCTATAATTAATGTGGAAACCTTAACTACACAACTTAAAATCTTAGAACAAATTGTCGCTCGCGATCTTTCTGTTAGAGATACCGAAAATCTGGTTAAAGACCTTGTGAGCCCAATAGATAAAGTAGAAAGAAAAAAAGATGATTACCTTCCTTCAAACTTTATTAGTTATCGGTCTCAACTAAACAATTTACTATCTACCAGAGTGGATTTAAAACGAAATGCTAAAGGCAGTGGAAAAATAAGTATCCCATATTCTGGCGAAGCTGATTTATTGCGTATTATTGCACTACTTGAGAAATAATTTCTCTATTTCATGACGAAACTGCAATTAAATAGCACAACCTATCCTCTAAAGTATTTGCGTCTTTTTGCATTTCTTGTACTTTTTTTAAATCTTGTTACACCTGCTTATAGTCAAACAGCAAATACCGAAAGCAACACTACTGCTCCGGTACATAAATATTTTAACGGCCATAATCCGGTAAAAGCGATGTGGATGTCAGCAGCTCTTCCAGGACTTGGACAATACTACAACCAAAAATATTGGAAAATACCAATCGTTTACACCGGTTTTGCAACACTGGCCTATTTTTCCATTATCAACAAGCAAGACTATATAAAATATCGCGATGCTTATGCCACAAAAATAGCTTTAGGAGAAGCCACTTCGGAAGATCCATTAATAAATAATTATTCGAAGGATCAACTTTTAAGTGCACGAGAATTTTATCAATCAAATCTGGAACTAAACTATATACTTTTTGGCGCCTTTTATTTGCTTCAAATTGTTGATGCTACTGTAGATGCTCACTTTTACGATTTCGATATCAACGAAAATTTAAGTATTGGCATTGATCCAATCATATATCAAAATAGGAATCAGATATACGCAGCACCTGGTTTGCAGCTTCGCTGGACAATAGGGAAACCTTGAAATAAATAATGCATGGAAAAAATTTCGAAAAAGTTGCTAAATATAGCCCTGCTAGGATATGGAAAAATGGGGAAAGAAATTGAACAACTTGCATTACAAGCAGGTCATCATATTGTTCTTATTATCGATAATGAAAAAGATTGGGAACAAAAAGGATATAATCTTGATAAAGTAGATGTTGCTATTGATTTTAGCCTGCCAAAAACAGCCATTAACAACATCAAAAAATGTTTTGATTCCAATCTTCCTATCGTTGTTGGAACTACAGGATGGTATGCTGATTTTGAAATGGTTAAGACTGATTGTATAGAAAATAATCAAAGCTTATTCTACGCGAGTAATTTCAGTTTAGGAGTGAATATTTTCTCTGCAATTAACCAGAAACTAGCCGAAATAATGAATCATTTTCCCGATTATGATCTTCAACTTTCCGAAACTCATCATACTCAAAAGCTGGATGCTCCCAGCGGTACTGCTATTAGTTTAGCCGAATCTATTTTGAATCAGATGGAGAGAAAAAAAACCTGGAAATTAGTAAAAAAAGACGAAAAAAAACAAGCCGATATGCTACCCATAAAAGCATATCGTATAGAAAATGTTCCAGGTACTCATGAAATCCTTTATCAGTCTGATGTTGATGAAATAAAAATAATCCATACTGCCAAAAGCAGAAAAGGATTTGCAAAAGGAGCTTTATTAGCAGCCGAATGGTTGCATAACAAAAAGGGCGTTTTCAATATGACGGATTTGCTGGCTTTATAAAAAGCGCATCTACAAAGACATTTATGCTTAACAAAATTTAATAGTATAAATTTGCTATATCCAAGCAAATACAAGACTTTTGCACTAAATACAAATATAATATATGACACTTTTACTATTTATTCTAAGTCTTCCCGTATTGCTCACAATTCCTTCCTTATTTGCTTATAAATTAGTCGAAAAAGCAGGCGTCCCGGGATGGAAAATGATTATCCCTTTTTATAATTTAGTAATTTTAGTTCAGCTCACCGGCCGCTCTAATTGGTGGTATTTATGGTTAATTATACCATTCATTAATGTATTTACGTTTGTACTTTTACTTATTGAACTTATCAAAGGATTCAACCGATTTAGCATGCTCGATCAAGTGCTGGTTGCATTGTTTCCTTATATCTATTTACCTTGGTTGAGCTTAAAGCCAGAAAATTGGATTCCATTAGCCGACCGCCAGAAAATAGAGAAATCAGCAGTACGCGAATGGACAGATGCCATAGTTTTTGCCGTAATTGCAGCTTCCATCATTCGAATATTTTTAATTGAAGCGTATACAATTCCAACCAGTTCTATGGAAAAGTCGCTTCTGGTTGGCGACTTTCTTTTCGTCAGTAAAATAGCTTATGGACCTAAAAACCCTCAAACTCCAATCGCTTTTCCTTTTGTACATCACACATTACCTTTTACAGCTTTTACAAAATCGTATGTTGAATGGCTTGAATTGCCTTATCATCGATTTCCGGGCTTCAGGAAAGTAAGAAACAACGATATTGTTGTATTTAATTATCCAAGTGGTGATACTGTAGTTCTAGAACGTCAAAACGAAGACTATTATCAAATTGTTCGAACCATGGAGATGGATCAAAAAAACAGACAAGGCGATTTGTATCGGAAAGGAATGGGAAGAGATATTGTATGGGATCGTTATCATGTAACTGCTCGTCCGGTTGATAAACGCGAAAATTACATCAAACGTTGTATTGCAATTCCAGGCGATACAATTAAAATTATCGACCGCCAAGTATATATAAATGGGAATCAGGCTGATAATCCTGAAAATATGCAATATATGTATGATGTGTTTACAAATGGAATGGGTTTGAATCCAAGAGCTCTGGAAAAACTGGAAATTTCTGAAGCGTCTCAAATAAGTAATAGTCATTACATTATTCCTCTAAGTGAAGACAAAAAAATTAAACTGGAAAAATTTGCAAATGTTACATCAGTTCTTGTGAGAAACAGAGAAAAAGGACAACCCTACTCTCCTATTTTTCCTCACGACACCAAAAATTTCCGATGGAATGAAGACAATTTCGGACCTTTGGTCATTCCTAAAAAAGGGATGATAGTAAACATTAGCTCAGAAAATATTGCACTTTATAAAAAGATTATCAGCAAATATGAAAATAACAGTTTGAAAATCACGGATACAGCCATCCTTATTAATGGCAAAAATGCTGATAGTTATACCTTTAAACAAGATTACTATTGGATGATGGGCGACAATCGTCACAATTCAGCAGATTCTCGCTATTGGGGATTTGTGCCTGAAGATCACATCGTAGGAAAAGCCTCCTTCGTTTGGCTTTCTTTGGATAAGAATAAGTCACTCTTCGATGGGAAAATTCGTTGGAACAAATTGTTCCGCATTATTAACTAAGAAATTATAAACAAAACAATATATAATTATGACAACTGCAGAGATTAAAACTAAATATGGTGTGATGAAAGTCGAATTTTACGACAATGATGCGCCAAAAACGGTTGCAAATTTCGTAAAATTAGCCAAAGAAGGCTTTTACGATGGATTAACTTTCCACCGCGTAATTCCTGATTTCGTAGTTCAGGGAGGATGCCCAAAAGGGGACGGAACCGGTGGCCCAGGATATACTATTGACTGTGAACTAACTGGCGAAAATCAGTATCACGATCGTGGTGTTTTATCTATGGCTCACGCAGGTAGAAATACCGGAGGATCTCAGTTCTTTATTTGTCATTCAAGAGCAAATGTTGCTCATCTAGACCGCAATCATACTTGCTTTGGTAAAGTTATTGAGAACGTGGATATCGTGGATGAAATTAAAGCCGGTGACAAAATAGAAAAAATTACGCTTACGGAAGCTTAATCAAAATAGATCTTTAAAAAAGACCCGTGCATTCGTTCGGGTCTTTTTTTTGGTTTTTCAAACATTTAGACGTTAATAAGCTTTTGATCTTGTCTGTAAAACCCATTTTATTTTTAATACTTTTGTACTAAAATCCAATAACAAACTCAATTTCAAACGTATTGATGAGCCGCAAAACAAATACTTTAAAATCAGATAATCAGGCAGTAACAGAAGAACCAAAAACGCCTAAATCATCTTCATTTAAATTTCTGAAAAATGAAAAACTCAGATTGACATTTGGCGCTTTTTTAATTCTATTCTCCTTCTATCTCCTTTTTTCTTTTATTTCCTATTTTTTCTATTGGACAATCGATTTTGACAAGATATACTCCTTTGAATTAAGCGATTTAAGCGGAAGTGTCCCCATAAAAAATTGGGGCGGTTTCATCGGTGCCTGGCTTAGTCATTTGTTTATTTATAAACTATTTGGCGTTTCCAGTATTCTGATTGCCTATTTAACTTTAATTACAGGCTTAAGATTTGGATTTCATTTCAAAGCAATTTCCATAAGTAAAAGCTATAAAATTTCTTTTTTAATTACCATTTGGATAGCCCCTCTTTTCGGAACCTTTTTTGGAGATAGTTCTTGGGGAATTCTAGGCGGAATTTTTGGTTATCAATTAAGCCTTTGGCTTCAAAATATTATTGGATTTAGTGGATTAATAATATTACTTATTTTCAGTTTGTTCGCATTTCTAATCATTCAGTTTAATTTTGTTTCTCGCTATTTAAACAAATTTCGGGAGAAGAAAAAGCAGAAAATAATTTCAGAAGAAACTGAAAACATAGTTTCCAATGATCAGGAAGACGAAATTAAGGTTGAAGAATCAGATAAAGAAATACAGTTTATTGCTCAAGATAAAAACATCAATAAAGAAAATGATCTTGAAATAGAACTCTCTGAAAAAATCGTCAATCCTGCAAAAAATGATTTAGATGATAGTTTAGATCTAAGTGTTGAAGTTATAGAAGAAAAGAAAGTGACTTCCATCAAGCCTCACAGCATTGATACGCCCTACGATCCAACAGAAGATTTAGCTGATTACAAATTCCCAACGCTCGATTTATTAAAGGATTACGGAAGCGACAAAATTAGTATTTATAAAGAAGAACTCGAAAAAAACAAAGATCGCATTGTTGAAACGCTGAATAATTACAGTATAAAAATTCAGAAAATTAAGGCTACGGTTGGCCCTACTGTTACGCTCTACGAAATTGTTCCGGCTGCGGGAATTCGCATTGCAAAAATTAAAAATCTGGAGGATGATATTGCTTTGAGCCTATCTGCTTTAGGAATTCGAATAATTGCTCCAATTCCCGGAAGAGGAAGTATTGGAATTGAAGTTCCTAATTCTCACCCGGATATTGTTCCAATGAAAAGCATTTTTCTATCCGAAACTTTTCAAAACAACAAATATGATTTACCAGTAGGTTTAGGGAAAACCATTAGCAATGAAAGCTATGTCTTTGATTTAGCAAAAATGCCTCACCTTCTGCTCGCGGGAGCAACCGGCCAAGGAAAATCTGTTGGATTAAATGCCATCATTGCCTCTTTGCTTTATAAAAAGCATCCTGCCGAATTGAAAATGATTATGGTGGATCCTAAGAAAGTGGAATTGAGTTTGTTTGCAAAAATAGAACGTCATTATTTGGCAAAACTTCCCGATGTTGAAGACGCCATTATTACGGATACCAGTCAGGTTGTCAAAACCTTAAAATCTTTAACGGTATTAATGGATACTCGATACGATTTATTAAAAGATGCTCAGGTAAGAAATATAAAAGAATACAATGCTAAATTTACAGCGCGTAGATTGAATCCTGAAAACGGTCATCATTTTATGCCTTATATTGTTTTAGTTGTCGATGAATTTGCCGATTTAATGATGACTGCCGGTAAAGAAGTGGAAGGCCCCATTACTCGACTTGCACAATTGGCCAGAGCCATTGGTATCCATTTGATTATTGCTACTCAGCGACCTTCTGTAAATATTATTACCGGAACAATCAAAGCCAATTTCCCTGCCAGAATAGCATTCCGTGTCACATCAAAAATTGATTCACGTACTATTTTAGATTCAGGCGGAGCCGATCAGTTGATTGGACGTGGAGATATGTTAATGTCTTCAGGATCTGATATTATTCGTTTGCAATGTGCTTTTATTGACACTCCTGAAATTGATGAAATCACAAACTTTATTGGCTCTCAAAGAGCCTATCCAACGGCTTTTATACTTCCTGAATGTGAAGATGAAGAAACTGATTTATCATCCAATATTTCGGCCGATGATAGAGACGAATTATTTGAAGATGCGGCTCGAGTAATTGTATTGGCTCAACAAGGCTCAACGTCACTTATTCAGCGAAAGCTAAAACTAGGTTACAATCGGGCAGGTCGAATTATAGACCAATTAGAAGCCTGTGGAATTGTTGGTCAATTTGAAGGCAGCAAAGCCCGAGAAGTAAGAGTTGGGAGCGAGATGGCTTTGGAACAGTTTTTGAAGGATCTTTATGCAAAAGAACAAGAAAGCAAATTTTAACTTGAAACATAAGTGAGCAAAAATCTCACTTAACAAAATCATTATTTTATGAAGGAACAATATGACCTTTGTAAAACAAATATTAATCTTATGAAACTGTTCAAACAAATTATTCTGTTGCTAGCCATTGCCTTGAGTGGTTCATTGCAAGCACAACCCAACAGCCAAAAAATACTAGACGATTTGGCAAATAAAACCAATGCTGCAAAAAATATAAAAGTTGCATTTAGTTACAAAATGGACAATGCCGAGGCAGACATTCATGAAATAACCGAAGGATCATTAGTTGTTTCAGGCGATAAATATCAATTAAAAATTGCCGGTCAGGAAATTATTTGCGATGGTAAAACTATTTGGACCTATATTGCAGATGCCGAAGAAGTTCAAATTAATGAAGTAAATGAAGACGAATCTTTTAGTCCAACCAAACTATTATCTTCCTATTCCGATGATTATAACGCTACTTTGGAAAAGGAATATACAGAAAACAACCGCGCCTATTATTTAATGAAATTGGTTCCTAAAGATAAAAATAGCGGTTTTGAATATGTTCATCTCATAATAGAAAAAGATAAAATGCAGCTTGCTGCCTTTAATTTATACGATTTCGATCACAATATTTTCTCCTACCTAATTAAAGAATATCTAACAAATGTTGCTTTAGGTGAAAATGCATTTACTTTTGACGCCTCCAAATATCCCGGGGTAGATATAATTGATATGCGATAAGCTAACATAAAAAAAGCTCCTAAAAAGGAGCTTTTTTTATGTGTTTCAATTAATCTCTTTTACATTCCTTTTTTTCTTTTTAAAGCTGCTTTAACAAAATTTACAAAAATAGGATGGGGCTTTGCAACAGTACTTTTATATTCAGGATGAAATTGAACTCCCATAAACCAAGGATGATCTTTTACTTCTACAATTTCTACTAAATTTTCTATGGGATTGATTCCCGTAGCCATCATTCCAGCGCCTTCAAATTGAGCTAAATATTTGTCATTAAACTCAAAGCGATGACGATGCCGCTCACTAATATCCATAATTCCATAGGTATCAAAAGCAATAGTTTCCGGTTTTACTTTACATGGATAAGCACCTAAACGCATAGTTCCACCTAAGCTCGAGATTTTCTTTTGATTTTCCATGATGTCGATAACAGGAAATTTTGTTTTATCATTAAACTCTGTTGAATGTGCGTCTTTTAAATTTAAAACATTACGAGCATATTCAATAACAGCGCATTGCATTCCAAGACATATTCCTAAAAAGGGAATTTTGTTTTCTCTTGCATAACGTACAGCACTAATTTTACCTTCAATTCCACGTTCACCAAATCCGGGAGCCACAAGAATTCCATCAACATCTTTTAATAACTCTTCTGTTCCCTCTTTTTCTATCAGTTCCGAATGAACTAATCGAATACTTACTTTTGCCTCGTTACTGGCACCTGCATGAACAAAAGATTCAAAGATAGATTTATACGCATCTTTAAGTTCCACATATTTTCCAACCAAGGCAATCTCTATTTCTTCTTTAGGATGCTTTAATTTTTCTAAGAAATTCTCCCAATCCGAAATATCCAAATCATTTTCAACAGGAACATTTACCAATTTCAAAACCTCGGTGTCCAATTTCTCTTGATGCATTAAAATTGGAACATCATAAATACTTTCTGCATCAATCGATTCAATAACACTGCTTGGAGCCACATTACAAAAACGCGCAATTTTATCACGCAAATGACTATTCAATGGATGTTCAGTCCTAGCCACAATAATATCCGGTTGGACTCCTTGCTCAAGCAACATTTTAACTGAATGTTGAGTGGGTTTTGTTTTTAATTCGCCTGCAGCAGCCAAATAAGGGACCAAAGTTAAATGGATGACTAAAACATCCTTTCCCATTTCCCATTTCATTTGCCGAACAGCCTCTATATATGGTAACGATTCAATATCACCAACTGTTCCTCCAATTTCGGTGATAACAAAATCATATTTATTTCGTTTAGCGAGTTCTTTTACACTTTTTTTTATCTCATCCGTAATATGAGGAATTACTTGCACTGTAGAACCCAGATATTCTCCTTTTCGTTCTCTCTCAATAACAGATAAATAAATACGACCTGTAGTTATATTATTTGCCTGTGAAGTAGGCTCATTTGAAAAACGCTCATAATGACCCAAATCCAAGTCAGTTTCGGCTCCATCTTCGGTAACATAACATTCGCCATGTTCATAAGGATTCAAAGTTCCGGGATCTATATTAATATAGGGGTCGAACTTTTGAATAGTGACTTTAAACCCCCTTGATTGTAATAACTTTGCTAAAGATGCAGAAATAATCCCTTTTCCTAAGGAAGAGGTGACACCTCCTGTAACGAAGATAAATTTAGTATGTGCCATGATGACTCTTATTTTGTACAAATAAGTCAGCAAAATTAGCACTTTTTACTGAAAAAAGCTTTTTTACTTTGCAATTAATCAAAAAATAATACCCACTATTTCAAACTTCAAAATATACTGAATCAAAAGAATATATATCTCCAAAGAAATAGGAATATAAAAAGGAATCCGTACTTTTGTAATGAAAAAACTAATCAAAAGATAAATAAAAATGGCCAACTTAGCTACTACATATATGGGCTTGAAGATTAAAAGTCCACTTATCATTGGAAGTTCCGGACTCACTAATTCAATTGAGAATATTGAAAAATTTGCCAAATTGGGTGCCGGAGCAATTGTTTTAAAATCGCTTTTTGAAGAGCAAATTATGCACGAGGTAAGCTATACATTAAAACAAGATCCTTTGACAAACGCTTATCCTGAAGCGGAAGATTACATTAAAAATTACACAAAGCAAAATAGTGTCAACCATTATCTTGATTTAATAAAAGAAGCTAAAAAGAGAGTTAACATCCCAATTATTGCAAGTATTAACTGTACATCGGCAAATGAATGGACTTCTTTTGCTAAATCGATAGAAGCTGCTGGAGCGGATGGTCTTGAACTTAATATTTTTATAATGCCTTCTGATATTAACAGAAGCTCTACTGAAAATGAGCAACTCTATTTTGATATTATAAATAAAGTTGAGAAAGAAACTAAATTACCTATTTCGATAAAACTTTCTTATCATTTTTCCAGTTTAGCCAATACTTTAGAGAAATTAAGCTGGACAGGTATTAAATCTCTCACTCTTTTTAATCGGTTTTTCTCCCCCGATATTGACTTGGATAAAATGGAAGTTAAACCTTCATTTGTTTTTAGTAAAGCAGAAGACCTTGGCATATCGCTACGTTGGATTGCATTACTATCTAATCGGGTTCGTTGCGAACTTTCGGCTTCTACCGGAGTCCATAGTGGCGAAGCTGTTATAAAAGAATTATTGGCCGGTGCACAAACGGTACAAGTTGCTTCCGTGCTTTATAAAGAAGGAATTGAGTTCGTTTCTGTAATACTAGAAACAATAGATAAGTGGATGGATAAAAAAGGTTTTGCTGATATAGATTCCTTTAAAGGAAAACTAAGTGTTAGTAAAACAGCAAGTCCTGGAGCTTATGAACGAGTTCAGTTTATGAAACATTTTTCAGGTATAGAATAGAAATCTGTACTAATTCAAATGAAAAAATTAAAAAATTCAGAGCTAAATCGTATCAGCATTGAAGAATATAAAGCGGCAAAAAAAACGCCTTTTGTCATTATTTTAGACAATATTCGTAGTCAAAGCAACATAGGTTCTGTATTTAGAACAAGTGATTGTTTTCGTTTAGAGGCCATTTTTCTTTGTGGACTTACAGCTCAACCTCCTCATAGGGAGATACAAAAAACAGCTCTTGGAGCCACTGAGTCAGTTCCTTGGAAATATTTCGACAATACTACAGACGCTATTGAAGAATTAAAAAACAAAGGCTATCTAGTATATGCTATAGAGCAAGCAGAAGGAAGTTTCAAATTAGGTGAATTTATTCCTGATCTTAAAAAAAAATGCGCCTTTATTTTCGGTAACGAAGTGAAGGGAGTTCAGCAAAAAGCAATCAATATTTCAGACGGATGTATAGAGATTCCGCAGTATGGCACAAAGCATTCTTTTAACATTTCAATTTCGGTTGGAATTGTTTTATGGGAGATGTATCAAAAGCTTTTAAAATAACATTTTACACTTTTTTTGCATTACAAATAATAATTCAGTATATTTACACCATATTATTATTACGTTTAACGAATAAATATTTTTTTTAATAAGAAATATATTATACTTTTACATGTTAATTCACAAACAATATTGAATTCAATAAAAAATCAGAATTATGAGAAACTTTCACAAAATTATTTTAACGCTATTTACGCTTGTTTTTGCTTTAAGCGTCAGTACAGCAAAAGCTCAAGACACTGAGCAGACAGCTAAAAAGAGAACTGTCTTTCAACAACACCTCTATGTAAATGGTAATTTGGGTATTAACACTCTTTGGGGTGATATTACTGATAAAAAAGATTTATTATTAGAGCCTGAATTTGGCTTTGGTTTAAATGTAGGTTATCAGTATTCACCAATTATTGGCGCTCGTTTGAATATGACAAGTGGCAAAACTAAATCAACTTTAGATCATTTATTATATGATGGTGGATTTACTGATCTTAGCGCTCAATTAACAGTGGATCTTACAAATCTATTATATAAAGACAATAATAATAAATTAAACCTATATGGTTTTGGTGGATTTGGAATAATGTTCTATAATGGAGATGCTGTTATTCCAATGGGGTATGATAATTACGCTGTCTTTCCAGGAAGTTACAAAAGCACAGCCATGGTTTTCCCTGCAGGTTTAGGATTCAAATATAATGTAACCGAAAATCTTGATGTTACTGTCGAGGGTAGTTTTCATTATTCCAGTACTGATAAATTAGAAGGAATGTCTGGAGAAGATGCAAATGGGAAACAACCTTTTTACACAATGGATGCTGTTAAATATGCTTCTGTAGGTCTTACTTATAAATTTGTTGGAGCATCAGCTATTGGTATTCTTGGAGGATCCGGAGCAAGCAAAATGATTCGTAATCATGAAACCGTTTCTTATAAAGTAACTCCCGCTATTCTTCAAGAAAAGGGAAATAAAGTACCTTACGAAGTAAGCGTCACTTTCCCTGCTAACTATTTTGGACAATTAGCTGCTGTTAAAGTAGCTCCTGTATTAAAATATGGTGATCAAGAATTTGCTTTAGCTTCTCAAGTATTTATTGGCGAAAAAGTCATAGCTAAAGGTCAGAAAGTTCCTTATTTAACCGGCGGAACTTATACTTTTAAAGGTGAATTTGATTATACTCCTGAAATGGCAAACTCTACAGTTGTTGTTACTCCTGTAATCTTTACTCCTAAGGACAATGTTACTGCCGATTTTAAAAACCTAGGACTTGATCAAATCAAACTAGCTGATGGTATTATTCATACAGAAAATTTCGCTGGTGGAAACGAAGAAGTGTTGATGGCTGACGCTGGCTACAAAGAAGTTAGCATCGTTAACAAATCCGCTAAATTATTCTTCCCTAAGAATTTATTTACTTATAATAAACGATCAGGATTAAATAATACTGAGACAGCAACTGCCGCGCGCAATGCTGTAAACAGTTTCCTTGCTCAAGGTTGGGAGATTAAAAATATTACTATTAATGCTTACGCTTCTCCTGAAGGAGAAGAATCTTTCAATGCTAGCTTATCTGAAAACCGTGCTAAAGTTGCTGATAAATACATCCATACCGAATTGCTTGGTTTAATTAAAGCAAAAGATTCTAAGATTAAGATGAAAGATTGTAGCGGTGTCAATTTCAGCGTTACAGGTAATGGCCCAGATTGGAATGGATTTATGATCGCATTAGAATCTTCAAGTATTGCTGGAAAAAGCACTATTTTAAATGTTATTAAATCAGCTGCTCCTTCTAAAAAAGAAGAAGAAATTAGGAATATGATTTTAATGTATCCTGAACTTGAAAAAATCCTTTCTCCTTTACGTAGAGCAAAAATTGTTGTTAATGCTTCAGAGCCTAAACGTTCAAATGAAGAAATTGCTGCCTTAGCAATTACTAGTCCAAAAGACCTGACACTTGAAGAATTATTATTTGCTGCAACTTTAACAAATGATAAAGGTGCTCAAGCTGGAATTTACAAGACTGCTGTTGATTTATTCAGCAATAGTTATGAAGCAAATACAAATTTTGCTACTTCTGAAATTCAAAAAGGGAACTTAAGCAATGCGCTTACATATCTTCAAAAAGCAAATACTCTTTCACCAAATAATCCTACTGTCTTAAATGATATGGGTGTCATATATGCAAAACAAGGCGATTGGGAAAAAGCTAAAAAATATTTCACTAATGCTAAAAACTTAGGTGCTAATGAAAATTACAACCTTGGTGTTGTAGCTATTCAATATGGTGAATACGACAATGCTTTATCTCTTTTCGGATCTAGAAAATGTGACGTAAATGTTGGTCTCGCTCAACTAATGACAGGTAAATACGAAAGTGCAAAAGCCAATTTAAGCTGTGCAGTAGAAACTTGTAAAACCAATTATTTATTGGCAGTTGTTGGCGCTAGAACAGAGAAGGATGCAGAAGTTTTTGCTAGCTTAAAGAAAGCTTTCGCTATAAATCCTAAACTAAAAGGAAGTGCATTGAACGATAGAGAATTTATTCGTTATTTTGAAAATGCTGAATTCTTAGCTCTCATTAAATAATAATCTCAATTCTGATATTTGGAAGCCATTCGTCATTAGACGAATGGCTTTTTTCTGTAAATCAGAAGAAGGAATATACTTAGTAAAATTCGTCTTTTGATTAATCGCTGAACTAGATTTAACATGTATTCTACACTAATTCAGAATATTAAAACTATGATTTAGCAAAATACAGGATTTAGATACCCGTTTTCAGATATCAAAATAAAACCCATGATTTGAGGGAGGGCTTTGTGGCTATTCTAAAAGAATAGATATTTGAGTTACAAATTGTTCCTATTCTAAGGAGAAATAAAAAGTATTGCCCCCTAATCTTCAAGTTTAGCATTTAAAATACTCACATTAAGTTCAAATCCGATCAAAAGGATAGTGGAGTTAAAATAAATCCACAACAAAATAAGAAGCAATGTTCCGATAGATCCATACAAAGCATTGTATGTCGCCAGATTATTTGCATAATAATTGAATCCAATATTAGTAAGCATTATAACTAAAGTGGTAGAACTAGAACCTGCTGAGAAAAATTTGAAGGGTCGTTTTTTTGCCGGAGCCCAATAATAAATAATAGAAATCCCAAAATAAGTCAAGGCAACCAATACTATCCAGCGAAGCGAATCTAATAAGAGATAAATAAATCTATCCTGCAAAAGACCTTCGTTTCTAAAATACTGGAGCAAGGCCGATCCCGCAATAATAAACGTAATTGCTAAAACCAGCATAAAAGCCAATACCAAAATCAAGACAAAGGCCACCAAACGTTGAGCTAATATGCCACGAGTCTCCATAGAATGATAGGAGGCATTAAAAGCTTCTATCATAGAATTTATTCCATTAGTTGAAAAAAATAAGGCTAAAACAAAACCTATTGACAACAAGTTTCCATGAGGACGCATTATAATATCCAGCATGGTTCCTTGAACATTATTCCAAGCCGATTGCGGAATAACATCTTCTAATAAACTCAATAATGTTTCTTGAAAATTATCAATTGGGATAAACGGAATAAGAGTAAATAAAAAGATTAATGTTGGGAAAATAGCAACAAAAAAATTGAAACTTATTGCCGACGAACGTGTAGTAATTGCACCATTTATTATTCCCTTGTAAAAAAAAGAAAAAACTCTTGATATCGGCAAACCATCAAAGCCGGGTAAAGTAACACTGTGAACAAATCGATAAGCTTTAATATAAAGTTTTTTTAATTCGATCATCTTCAATAAATTAAATTGCTTTCAAACTTAAATCCAAACTTTTAATATGGTGTGTTAAAGCTCCAACAGAAATAAAATCGACTCCCGTTTCCGCATACTTTCTGATTGTATCCAAGGTGATTCCTCCCGAGGCTTCTGTCTCATACTTTCCCCCAATTAACTTAACTGCTTCCATCATTTCTGCCACATTAAAATTATCGAGCATGATTCGATTTACACCTCCTTTTACCAATACCTGTCTTAGCTCTGGTAAATTCCTAACTTCAATTTCCACTTTCAAATCTAAATTATTCTGATTGATATAGGCTGAACAAGCATCAATAGCCTTATCTATTCCTCCGACAAAATCAAGATGATTGTCCTTTATCATAATCATATCGTATAAACCCATTCGATGATTTTCTCCACCACCTAACTTAACCGCTTGTTTTTCTAATTCACGCAATAACGGTGTGGTTTTTCTTGTATCGAGCAGTCGCGTTTGCAACCCATTCAATTTCTCTTTATAAATAGACGTGATGGTTGCAATTCCGCTCATTCGTTGCATAAAATTCAAAGCTAATCTTTCTCCGGCTAGAATGGATCTAGAAAACCCCTCAATTTCAAAAACAATATCATCTACCTTAACAGCAGAACCATCTTCGATTAATCGTGTAAATTTTAGTGAGGAATCAACTTCTTTAAAAACCTGTCTAGCTATTTCCACTCCCACAATTACCCCCTCTTCTTTGACGATCAATTGAGCTTTTCCGTGGCTTTCTATAGGAACTGTTGATAATGAAGTATGATCTCCGTCTCCAATATCTTCCTTAAATGCTTGTTTTATTATTTCTTTAATGGTCATTAAAGTTCCTCTTCTATTTGCAACTGAACAATTTTTACACTTCCTTGCTTTTCTTTAAACAACGCATAAACTCGATAGGATCGATTTACAGAAATATATAAACCAATTGCATATACAGTACCATCAGTAGAAGAACCTTGATGCGTAATCTGAAATAATTTGGGCTTATCATTTTCAAAAAAACTTTTGAGCACGCCTTTGGCTTGTGTTTTACTATAGATCCCATCCGTATCACGTATAGTTAAATCTACCGACTCTGAAAATAATTTCGATAGACTATTATAATTCCCCACACTAAGAGCCGACTTCATTTGTTTAAATGCATCATCTAGCGATTGTGCTGACAATGGTGCCAAAATGATATTTAAAATTAATACCATCAATATTGTTCTATTTCTCATTGCTTTATATATTACAAAACACATTTCCCTTTATAAAATAATAATAGTTACAAAGGCTCTATGCAAAATTACCAAATTTTCGACACGATTATATAATGCCCTATTTTCCTTTTTATTTCTATCTCAAACACTATTAAATAAAATGACAAAGATTTGTACTTTTGTTCTTTAACAAAAAACGTACCATGGATATCAAATTAATCCTACATGGAAAAACTGAGGAAGCCTATTTGCTAGAAGGAATATCCAAATATTACAAACGACTTAAACATTATATTTCATTTTCTGAACTAATAATTCCTGCCATTAAAAACGCAAAAAACCTTAGTTTTGAGGAAATCAAGCAAAAAGAAGGAGAATTTCTTCTAGCCAAAATAAAATCAACAGACACACTTGTTTTATTAGATGAAAATGGCACTATGTTTTCTTCACTGGAGTTGTCTGTTTTTCTGCAAAAACAAATGAATCAAAGTGTTAAAAGTCTGGTTTTCGTTGTTGGAGGTCCTTATGGATTTTCTAATCAAGTCTATCAACGAGCTAATTTTAAGCTTTCACTATCAAAAATGACTTTTTCACACCAAATGATACGACTGCTGTTTGTTGAGCAAATTTACCGTTCATTTACCATTTTAAATAATGAACCTTATCATCATGAATAAAATGAATAGGAATGGCTTCCAAACGATTTTCAACATCTAATTTATTCCTATATTTGACGACTAAAATTTAAACATGAAGCACTATATCAGAACATTTTTTCTACTGCTTTATTTTACTTTTTCTATGACTGTTTTTGCTCAGCAAAAATTGATAGGCAATAAGTCTTTTTCATCAAATTCAACGAACACTCAAGCCCTTTCTGATAATGAATCTCCTAATGAAAATTTAATAAAAAATGATTCTCTATTAAATATTGGAAATCTTCTAAACGTGAAACTTTACTCATTTTACTCTCAAAATATTAGTTATCACCAACTGACATCCATTGATACTACATTACATGATTTTGAGTTTTACAATCCCAACAAACAGCCTCAATCCTTTTCCCAAGATCTGGGAATTACCGGTTCCGCAAATACTCCTTTAATTCTTCAATTCAAACCACAAGTTTCTTTTAATCTGGGCATTAAATCGTATGATCTTTTTATTCGTGATTTATCGGAGGTCGAATTAATTGAAACACCTACTCCTTTTACCCAGCTCTCTTATGTGCAAGGAGCTAAAAAAGAAAATATTCTTAGGGTTCAACATGCCCAAAGCTTTCTAGACAAACAAATAAAGGCAGGTATTGATTTTAAACTTTTTAATACGGTCGGCTATTATGCCAATCAGAATACCGATGTTAAAAATTTCAATGGGAATATTGCTTATAGGACAAAAGATCATCGTTATTCAGTGGAAGGGGTCTATTTTCACAACAAGCTGGTATTAAGTGAAAACGGCGGTATTACATATGATTCTCTTTATGAGCAAAATAATGAACCCAACAGACAAATTATCAGTGTGAATTTAGCAAATGCTGAAAATCTTGTTAAATACTCCGGTGTTGGCATAATACAAAATTTTTATCTTTCTAAAGCGGAACCCGATTTTTCCGCCATCCCAGACACCAATGTACTCAATTTAGAGGGTTATAGTGTGTATCATTACAAGAAACCTTATTTTGATCCTATTACACCTCATGGCCGTTTGTCGCATACTTTTACTTATAGCAAGGAAATATATTTATACACTGATAGTGATGGAGCATCCACCTTTTATGCAAATATTCCTAATTTTCCTGAGGATGTAACTAATATCTTTGATAGTATTAGTCATCGAAAAATAGAAAATATTTTTTTCTATAGCAATGCCGCCTATAAAGACAATAGTGAACATCTGAAATTTTTAACTTATTCTTTTGGACTTGGATTGGTTTCAAATCGCTATGCGCAAGACACTCTGCTTAATACATTGTCAGAACTCAATCCGCAAGGAAAATTACAGTTTTCATTAACGAATAACATAAACCTGAAAGGATCGGGAATTTATTCTTATAGAAGTGATAATACAGCTGCATACCAACTGAAAGGAGAAGCTGAACTTTCTGTAAAAAAGAACAAGCTAAATCTATCCTTTAGCTCTGCTTCAACTCAGGCTTCCTGGATTTACCAACATTTTTATAGTACTTATTTTCAATGGGAAAATAATTTTCAAAACCAGAAATATCAGGAATTCAAGCTCCAATATAACAGAAAGTCAACTCTAATTATAGCCAAGTTAGGATTGATTCATGATTATCTATATTTCGATACTTCAATTGTTCCTCAACAATATAATGTACCACTCTCCTATTTTAGCGTATCTGCCTTTCAAGGCATTCGATTAGGAGATTTTGGAATTGATATTAATATTATCTATCAAGGAGTTAGCGATAAAAACATATTACGAGTCCCCAACTTATATTCCAATACTAAACTATATTATACAAATACTATTTTTGATGGTGCCTTAGACTTGGAGCTTGGCCTAAATATCCGGTATTTTAGTGCTTATTATGCGAATGCATATATGCCAGCCTTACGCTCTTTTTATATTCAAAATGAACAGACTTTTGGGAATTATCCTTATTTTGATGTGTTTGTAAATGCCAAAATAAAACGAGCACGTCTATTTTTTAAATACGAGCAACTGAATACGAGCTTTATGCCTCAGAATTATTTTATCAGTCCGCATTATCCAAACCCTGATGCCAGCATTTCATTTGGACTAATTTGGCAGCTTTTCAATTAAATCATTGAGACTTTAATTTTGAGAAACAAAATTATTTAGTCGAACTGATCCTAAGCGTAGTCGAAGGATCTCTTGGTTTATATTAAATCGTTGAGCTCTTCCGGCCATGCCGGAATCGGTTTCACACCCCTTGGGGCGAATTAAAAAAAGAAATCCTTCGCTGACACCTCGTCCGCTTGCGGCGAGGTAGTTCATTTTCCAAAACATTGAGTTCTAATTTTTATTCAGACTAGCTGATTAAACGAAATTATTTTTGATTCTTAAGAAAGAAAAAAGTACCATTTTCATCAGAAAAGTTGGATATCTTACCAAATTGAGGCCTTTTCAGATTTTTACTTACCATCGTTTCTGTTACTTTTGATACAATGGCTTCAATTGAAATACATTTTTCTGTATTATAAATCAGCATATTAGAAAATATTTCAGCAAAAATAGTATTCTCTGTTGATAAATTAGAATCCTCCGCAAAAAACATCTGAGCCGACCTATTTTTGATAGCGTTTTCATCTGTACACTTTCTAACGTCGAGGAAGATCTCGAATGGTTCATGAAAAGAGCTTCCAACTAAACAAGCATCCGAAACAACCAGTATATGCGGAATCTTATCTACATACAGTTGCATACTTGTCTTCAAATTATTCGTATTATAATAACTGAATTCATCGTCAGATACAGCATCAACTGGAATCCAATAACCGGCTTCGTTTAAATACAGTCCTTGTCCAGCATACCAAATAATGAGTGAATTTACATTATTTGAATTAATCAAATCGCGCAATTCGATAGAGAAGAATCTAGCCATTTGATCTTTTGTCATATTCTGCTTAAGGAGAATTTTATCAACCTTATAATTCGAAAGTGCTGATTGCATCAGCTTAACTTCTGAGATAGCACGCTGTAATGTGTCAAAGGAAGTATAAGCGGAATTCTCGATGAAAACCACCCAAGATTCACCAATTATAGGCACTGCAACGGCTTCAACTTCTTGTTCAACAACCGGTATAGCAACCGGTATTGGCTTAATAATTGGTTTACTTTTCTGCTTTACGGCTTGTTTTAATGGTTTCTGATCTGCCTCAAGAGTATCACGCTGAATAACATATTCACGAGTCAATCGATTGTTATATATATCGAATACCTCAACCGTTAACTTTGAGAGATTCTCCAAATTTACAGCTGCCGTAAAAGATGGATTTTTTTCTTCCATATTAAACGAAACAGGCTGGCTATTAAATGTAAGCGATTTAATGAGGCTTTCATCTTTAGCTTTTCCTTCGAAGGAAACCATGGAGGAATCACTTTTAACGACAATAGTATCATTCCCTACAACAACAGGGTTTATAAATACCAAATTCGGAGTATTTTTTTCAATACGCTTTATTGTAAAAATTTTCTCAGTAGCATTTCCATAGGTGTCTTCGGCTGTAATCGTTATTTTATCTCTTTCTGATAAATCTAATTTTGCCAAATAATCATAGCTCTGTTCACTTTTAGGTATTGGATCAGATTTATCTGCGGTTGAAGGTTGTTCACTAATTTCACCATCTTGAATAGTAATTTTTTTAATCGGATTTTCATCTTTCACCACTACCCGAATAGTCACTTCATTCTGGCCAAAGGGAACACATAATTCTTCTTCCGAAAAATTATCGTCTATAATATCGATTCTTGGTTTATTCTTTTCTCTTTTTAATTCAATCAAAAACGATTTCGTTTTGTTCAATAAATTTTTATCGATTTCCATCGTATTCGATAGATTAACAATTTCTGAATAATCGATAATTGCAGCATCATTTCTAGTAATATCCACATAGGCTTTTGCCCTTTGAGAAAGCGCATAAAGGTTCTTCGCATCTTGATTAATCACAAAAGTATAATCAGCAATGGCTTTCATCGGTTGACTATATTCCAAAAATAAATCGCCTCTATCATTTATCAAATTCAATATATCATCATCCTCTTTATTGACTTCAATAATTTTAGTTAGATCCTTTATGGCTTGAGGATAATCTAGTTTTTTATGAAAAGCGTGAACACGCGTGAGATAGGCTTTCTTATTGTAACTGGTACTTGCAATCGCTTTATCCGCTTCACGTATAGCCTCGTCATAACGACCTTGTGCGTACAAAGTTTCAGCAAGCGCTAAGCGAGCATTTAAATGATCCGAATTTTCTTCAAGAACAGAACGAAATGCAGATTCAGCATTTGTATAATCCTTGATAATAAAATCTATGTCTCCAATAATATAATAGGTCTCGATTAAATCCTTTATTTCGAGCGATTGTTTTGCGTATTTCAATGCTTTCTGCCATTCCTGAATAGCATATAATGAACTTATTATCTTATTGTAGATAGCTAAATCTTTTTTTTCAAAATTAAGATATTGTGCATATTTTTCTGACGCTTTTGAATAATTCTTTAATTTGAAATTCAACTCGCCATTGCTTAACCATGCCTTTTTATTTTCAATATCAAGATTGTTTACTACATCAAAATCTTCAATTGCTTTTTCGGGTTGATCTGTGGCGCTAAAGGCTTTAGCTCTATAAAAATAAGCATCAATATAATTCTCGTCCAGTTGAATTGCTGTTGTAAAATTGGCAATTGAAGCGGCAAACAATCCTTTTTTAAATTCTTTTGAACCGTCTTTATAAAAAGTTTTGGCTTTTTCCTGAGCAAATATTCCTGAAAAGGAAATAAACAGGCTAATGATTAGGAGAGTAGATTTTAATTTCATTGCATTTATATTTTAAGAAAAAAGATTCCTCCAAAGATAATGATAAAATTTTCTAAAATACAATACGCGCCACTTTTTTCGAAAATTTGCAAAAATTCGCTCGTTAGCAATGCCAGTTCTTTAAACTGAAAAATGCTTTTTAAGACAAACAGGCAAATTAAATTCCGCAATAAATACTATTTCAATTAGCGCTTTTTTCCTTTTAATTTAGGGAAAATCATACGGTAACTGGTTTCAATATTTCCTTCGGTAATATCAGCTAATTTACGCTTAAGCAATATTTTACGCATGGAACTTAAACGCTCAATAAATATTCTACCATCGATATGATCGTATTCATGTTGCATAATGCGTGCTACAATCCCATCTATCCATTCGTCGTGAAATTCCCAGTTCTCATCATAATATTGGATATGAATACGCGGTTTCCGCATGACTTCTTCGTGAATATCAGGAACACTTAAGCAACCTTCCTGAAAGCTCCAGTCCTCTCCTTCTTCCTCCATTATATGAGCGTTGATAATCACCTTTTTTTGTCCTGCAGCTTCAGTATATTCTTCTTTAAATGGATTGGGATCAATTAAGAAAAGGCGGATATTCAAATTAATTTGAGGAGCAGCCAAACCAACGCCATTCGATTCGTACATGCTCTCCCACATATTATCAATCAATTCTGTTAAACCCGGATAATTTTTATCTATATCCTTCGACATTTTCCTTAAAGTTGGGTGACCATAGGCCACAATTGGTAAAAACATCTAATTATGTGTTTTAGTTTCTAAATAAGATTGTAAAATGAGGGTAGCACTAATACTGTCTATTAACTCTTTATTTTGTCTGGCTTTTTTTCCCAAACCCGCATCAATCATACTTTGAAAAGCCATCCTGGAAGTGAACCGCTCATCCATTCTTTCAATGGGAATGGTTGGAAAAGCATTTTTTAAACGTCCAATAAAAGGATTGATAAATCGCGACGCATCTGAAGGTTGATTATTCATTTGTTTTGGTTCGCCAATTACAAATAAACTCACATCTTCTTTACTAACATATCTGGTCAAATAAGCAATCAACTCTTTAGATGAAACGGTTTCCAATGCATTTGCAATTATCCTCAATTCATCCGTTACGGCAATGCCGCAGCGCTTTTGACCATAATCGATTGCTAAAATTCTACCCATAATTTTTATGGCGCAAAGATAATAAAAAGATTCACGTATTTAATTATCAAAATTAATGCCAAGAAATCTATAAAATAATTCACGAAAAGGGCATAAACGAAGACAAAGATTATCGCTAATTTTGCATCAAATTAAATTAATAAGGCATGTACACTAATTTAAGAAAAAGCATTGAAGCAGCTTGGGAAAACCGATCCTTATTAGAGCAAGAGACTATTCAAAACGACATTCGAGAACTTATTGCTTTACTCGATAGCGGAAAAGTTCGTGTTGCACAAAAAGAAGGTGATCAATGGGTTGTTAATGAATGGATTAAGAAAGGAGTTGTTCTATATTTTCCTATTCAAGAAATGGAAACAATTGCTATGCCTCCCTTTGAATTTCATGATAAAATTGCCCTCAAAACGAATTATGCTAAATTGAAAGTTCGTGTGGTTCCTCATGCGCTCTCTCGTTATGGTTCTTACCTTGCGCCCGGAGTGGTATTGATGCCAAGTTATGTAAATATTGGAGCTTATGTCGATAGTTATACCATGGTTGATACATGGGCAACCGTTGGATCTTGTGCGCAAATTGGGAAAAATGTACATTTGAGTGGTGGCGTAGGAATTGGCGGAGTTTTAGAACCCGTTCAAGCAGCTCCTGTAATTATCGAAGACAATTGCTTTATCGGCTCTCGTTGCATTGTTGTTGAAGGTATTCGTATTGAAGAAGCTGCTGTTTTGGGTGCCAATGTGGTTTTAACAAAAACTACTAAAATAATTGATGTTAGTGGAGATGACCCCATCGAATTTAGTGGTTACATTCCTGCTCGCTCGGTGGTAATTCCGGGTACTTATACCAAGAAATTTTCTGCTGGAAAATATCAAGTTCCTTGTGCTTTAATAATAGGTAAACGTAAAGCTTCAACCGATTTAAAAACTTCTTTAAATGATGCCTTACGGGATTATAATGTAGCTGTTTAGATATGAAAATCGCCTTCGATGCAAAAAGAGCTTTTATGAATTATAGTGGATTGGGTAATTACAGTCGCACCCTAATTCATTCTGCATCTACATATTATCCGGATAACGAATATTTTTTATATACGCCATCAAAAGAAAATAATTTTAAGGATTTCCCTCCTAAAGACGCAAAAATTGTATTCCCCGAATCTTTATTTAATAAGAAGTTCAGTTCCTATTGGAGAACATATAAAATAGCAGATTCTTTAAAGGACCAAAAAATAGATTTGTATCACGGCTTGAGTCATGAGCTCCCTCAAAATATTGAAAAATCAGGTAGCAAATCAATTGTAACTATACACGACCTTATTTATTATCGGTATCCTGAATTATATAATATTATCGACAGGAAAATATATCATAAAAAACTTAAACATGCCGTAAGAGTTGCTGATAAAATAATTGCTATCAGTAATCAAACAAAAAGGGATATCATAAGTTTTCTTAATGTTGAAGAGTCGAAAATTGAAGTTCTATATCAATCTTCAAACCCTCTGTATAATATACAATTAGAGAATGAACAACTTTTTCTAATTAAGAAAAAATACAATCTGCCTTCAGAATTTATTCTATCTGTCGGAACTATCGAAAAAAGAAAAAATCTTCTAAAACTTCTACAGGCGGTTCAGCATTCAAAATCAAAAATACCTGTTGTAGTCGTTGGCAAAGAAAAGGACTACGCTAACGAAGTGCATAATTTTATTTCAGAAAATAATATTGCTAATATTCTGTTTCTAAAAAATGTTTCAAACGCTGAGTTATCTGGCATTTATCAATTGGCCACACTGTTTATTTATCCTTCCTCTTTCGAAGGATTTGGTTTACCTGTTTTAGAGTCCCTGCAATCGGGAACGCCCGTAATAGCTGCAAAAGGGAGTTGTCTGGAAGAAGCCGGAGGAAAGCACTCCGTCTATATTGACCCCTTTAATATTGAGGAATTTGCCCATGCAATTAATCTGGTTCTGGATAACTCTAAACTTAGAAATGAAATGAAAATCAAAGGCCTTGAATTTTCAAAAAAATTTGAGACCAAAACTATAATAAAATCATTATTTAAAATCTATGAATCAATTATCTAACTACAAAGATGATCTTATAAAATCGCTTGAAACCTTAAAAAAGGACGGAACAATTTTATACCCAACAGACACCATTTGGGGTATTGGTTGCGATGCTACAAATGCAAAAGCAGTGGATAAGATTTATTCTATTAAAAATCGTGTTGAGAGTAAAAGCATGATCATACTGCTTGCTGATTATGAGCAACTTAAATATTATATTAAAACAGTTCCTTCTATTGCTGCCGATTTAATACAATCCATAGATAAACCTTTGACAATCATTTACAATGGAGCAAAAAATCTGGCTTCCAACTTGATTGCTAAAGATGGTACAATAGCTATTAGAATAATAAAACACGATTTTTGCCGTACGCTTATCCAAACATTGGAGCATCCATTAGTTTCAACTTCTGCTAATCTTTCCGGTGCTCAAAGTCCGCATTTTTTCGCTCATATTCAGGATCATATCAAAACAAAAGTGGATTATATTGTTAATTTGGAACAAGATATAAAAACGGTGAATATGGCCAGCACAATTATTAAATTAGAAAATTCGGGGAAATACACAATCATACGCGAATAAACTGCATACGCTGCTCGGCTAATACAAGAAAAAAAATCATAACCCTAGAAATTTCCTATTTTTGTAAAAAAAGAAAAACATGATTGTAGTTACTGGTGCTGCCGGATTTATTGGAAGTGTTTTGGTTGGAAAATTAAATGAAAATCAACTAACGGACTTAATTTTAGTTGATGATTTTTCAAAATCCGAGAAAGATAGAAATCTTGAAAACAAATCGTTTTTAACTAAAATAGAACGTGAAAATTTCTTCGATTGGCTGGAAATTAATCATCAAAAAATAGATTATATTTTTCATATTGGAGCACGTTCGGCTACTACAGAATTTGATGTTGATGTTCTAAATAAATTGAATCTTCATTACACTCAAAAAATGTGGAACACTTGTGCTAAATATACAATTCCAATGATTTACGCTTCATCTGCTGCCACTTATGGAATGGGGGAATTTGGCTATGAAGATAGTCACAAAATCATTGAAAATCTTCAACCACTAAATCCTTACGGACGTTCGAAAAATGATTTTGATAAATGGGCTTTGAAACAAGAAAAAACGCCTCCTTTTTGGGCTGGATTAAAATATTTTAATGTTTACGGTCCTAACGAATATCATAAAGGCTCTATGGCCTCTGTTATTCTTCATGCTTTTCATCAAATAAAAAATACAGGAAAGGTAAAACTTTTCAAATCTCATCATCCTGATTATAAAGACGGAATGCAATTACGCGATTTTGTTTATGTGAAAGATGTTGTGAATGTTATGCTGTTTCTAATGAAAAACAACACTGAATCAGGATTGTATAATGTAGGAACTGGTAAAGCACAATCCTTTTTAGATTTAGCCAACGCCACTTTTTCTGCTTTAAACCTTGAGCCGATTATTGAATTTGTACCCACTCCGGAGAACATCAGAGATAAGTATCAATATTTTACTGAGGCTAAAATGGATAAACTAAGGGCTCAAGGTTATAAGTTAAACTTCCAGACTCTTGATAAGGGTGTTAGGGACTATGTTCAAAATTATCTAATCAATAATCGAATCTATTAAATTAATGTTCTAATGAATTAAGTGGTTATAGAAACTAAAATTAATTAACAAATTAGTTTAGCCATTTGAATTTGTAATTTCAAAGCTTCTTCCCTAGCCTTTTCAGCAAAATTCAATCCGTTGGAAGCGAAAATAATTCCTCGAGAGGAATTGACAAGCAAGCCAATATCGCTATTCATTCCATATTTTGCAACTTCTTCCAAACTTCCTCCTTGAGCTCCTACTCCTGGAACCAATAGAAAATGATTGGGAATATGCTTTCGGACTTGAGCTAACATTTCTGCTTTTGTAGCCCCAATAACAAACATCATATTTTCTTCACTTCCCCAGCTTTTTGTAGTCTCAAGTACTGTTTCAAACAGCTTTTCTTGATTTTCATCATTTTTTATAAACTGAAAATCAAAGGCACCTTGGTTGGAAGTCAAGGCAAGAACAATGGCCCATTTCCCTTCAAATTGCAAAAAAGGAGAAACAGAATCACGTCCCATATAAGGTGCGACAGTAACAGAATCGAAATTAAGCGTTTCGAAAAACGCTTTTGCATACTGTGTGGAAGTATTTCCAATATCACCTCTTTTGGCATCGGCAATCGTAAAAACAGGATTTTCTAAATTGTTTAGATACCGGATAGTCTTTTTCAAACTCTCCCAGCCTTCAGCACCTCTACTTTCGTAAAAAGCGGTATTGGGTTTATAAGCAACTGCTAAATCTTGCGTTGCATCAATTATCTGTTTATTAAAAGCAAAAACAGGATCCTCTTCACTTAGCAAATGTTTGGGAATTTTCTCAATATCGGTATCCAAACCTATGCAAAGAAAGGATCTTTTCTTCCGTATTTGATCAATCAATTCCTGCTTTGTCATTCCTTACTAATTTATAGATTTTCTTCTTGCTCTTTCAAGCGCTCATAATTCTCAGCTATTTGCAGTTTATCAATAATCTCCTGAATATCACCATTTACAATACTTGTTAAATTATAAAGCGTAAGACTAATGCGGTGATCCGTTACCCGACCTTGAGGATAATTATAGGTTCTAATTTTTGCAGAGCGATCGCCTGAAGAAACCATTGTTTTTCGCTTCGATGAAATTTCATCCATATATTTGGCATATTCTAACTCGTAAATTCTTGAACGCAAGACCTTCATGGCTTTATCGAGATTTTTTAATTGCGATTTTTCATCCTGACAAGTCACCACTATTCCTGTAGGTGCATGAGTCAATCGAATAGCCGAATAAGTAGTGTTAACACTTTGTCCGCCTGGACCGGAAGAACAATAGGTATCTTTCCGAATATCAGCAGGATTCAACTCGATATCAAATTCTTCCGCTTCCGGCAAAACAGCAACTGTAGCTGCAGAAGTATGTACACGTCCTTGCGTTTCTGTTTGAGGCACACGTTGTACGCGATGAACACCAGATTCATATTTAAGTGTTCCATAAACATCTTTACCGCTAACATTTACAATGATCTCCTTATAACCTCCCACCGTTCCTTCGGTCATGTCAACAATATCGAATTTCCAGCCCTTGGTTTCGCAATATTTTGAATACATACGAAACAAATCACCAGCAAAAATACTTGCTTCATCTCCGCCAGTACCTGCTCTTATTTCGAGAATTGCATTCTTTGCATCTTGTGGATCTTTAGGAATTAAAAGAGTTTTGATATCATCTTCGAGTTGCTCTTTTTGAGCAATTAAATCCTCCAACTCTTCACGGGCCATATCTCTAAATTCTTCGTCCTTTTCTGTTTTTAGAATTTCGCGCGAAGATTCAATATTTTCTACAATATTTTTATAGGTTTCATAAACCTGTGCAATAGGTTCAAGTTCTTTATAATCTTTATTCAGCTGAACAAATTTCTTCATGTCTGCCATTGAAGCAGGATCGGTCATTTGTTCACCAATTTCCTCGTAACGCCTTTTAATTCCGGCCAACCTATCTAACATCTCAAAAATTTTGTGCAAAAATACAAAATAATAAGACTTCCCAAACAAGCTTAAAAGCCAGATAAAAAAGAATAATTAATTCAAAGATTGGGCTTATTTAATTTTAAAGGTCATCAAGCCTCTATTCTCATAATATAAGGTCAGGTAATTCGTTTTTTGATCAGAAAAGGGCACTTCCACTTCATAAAAATCATCTTCTTTTGTAATTTCTAATGGATTTGTAGTCCACTCATCATCAAACGTATAAGATATGTTTTTTATTCCTTTTTCAGATTTGAATGCAAATTTGACTGTTCCATTTTTTTTAAAATCCAAAATACCCGTTTTAGGAGAAACGAGTTCATAATCGGATTTGATATAGTCATAATAAAAGATGGGCAAGTTTGCAAAATCTTCTTTTGTTTTATTCACAAATAGGTAATTAGGATCATAAGGGAAATGCTCGAGAAAAAATCTATCAGGTGAGGTTAGGAAATAGGTTTCATCAAATTTTTGCCTAAATATTTTAGTAGAATGATCAAAAGAACCAGCGCCCCAAGTTACATCCACAAATTTCCATCCATTGTTTATTTTAACCACATTCCAAGCATGATTAACATGCTCCGGTAATTGTCCAATTTGATCTAAACTTGTTCTGGAAGTTCCCGGAACAACCATACATTCTATACCCATTAGATCACATAAATAGTAATATAGAGTTGCATATCCTTCACATTCTGCCATTCCTGTTGCCAAGGTCTTTAAACCCCATTTTTCCCTAATTCTTTTCTCTTTAGACGCTTTGTTTCTATTTGATTTATATGAATAGGTTTCTTCCAACGAACTAGCTTCCACATCATAAACTATATTTAAGGATATCCAAGTGTAAATTGCTCTGGCTTTATCTTCATCAGACTTAAAATCATAATTAATTAAATTAATTAAGTCATAAGGATTTGCTATGGAAGTAGGGTACTTTTTAACTACCGAATCAACCTGTTGATAATCTTGCGAAAACAAACTGTTACTAATCAACAGTGTCATTAAATAAATAAGAAAAGTGCGTTTTTTCATAATTTCTAAGTGCTTAGTTTAAAACAAAAAATCAATGAACCTTTTGATCAACAAAATAATAACCGAATTATTTCATTTTCGTTCAAAAAATTCTCGTTATCATATAAAATGTATTTGTCCATAATTTATTTTACTTCAAAACACAAGCCTAAAGATACAGTTATTTTGTTTAATTTGAACTTTAGCCTATTTTTTCGTTTTTCAACAGACGATTTTTTTTACAATTCCTCTGAATCAATAACTTTATTTGGAAATTAATTTTCTCAAAAACTACACGAAACGATTAAAAAGCTTTCTAAGACTAGAATATTGAAAACCAAGAATTTTTCATGAAATTATATCGCTAATAAAAGCAAATTAAACAATCTCAAAACTATTCGGTAAATTTTTCTAAGCGATCGAGAATAAAATCAACGCCGGTCAGTTGAAAAGCACTAATAAGATTGCGTATCGTATCTCGTTTTGCCACCATCTCCGTATATCTATTTTGCTCCAGCATGAGATTAAAATCCGAATAGCAATCATCAATTAATCGCCGTATTTTACCATCTATCAAACTATTGGTAAGTATGAGTTCAGGATAAGTCTGTTGCACAAGACTGGCTTTTACAATGTATTTTTCCGCCAATATGGTGTTTTTAAGTTGAATTGCTTTATCCACTAAATGCGCATAACTATAATACATTCCATAAGCTGCCTTTGCTTTGTATTGATTAAAATAATCATTCAACTTCAAAGCCTTTGAATAAAACACAAAATTTTCCAAATTATCAATAGAATATAACGCTTCTGCAAATTGTTGGTTTACGATTAAATTATCAATATTTACCATGCTTTTAGAGTAGAGTCTGTTTTCAAAAGAAGCAATAGTCAATTCTCTTTCTGCAGGGTCAATTCCGATTAATTCAAAAAACTCAAAATTCTTAAATGATAAATTTGCCGGATAATTTGTTTTTGCAAGTTGCTGAAAGAGCTGATCATATATACTTCCATAACTTTGCTGTATAGACAATAAATTTTCTTCTTCCGCTAAATAAGTATTCACCATACGTTCTATAGAAATGGGGTTGGAAGAAATTGATTCTTTAAAAATCGGATTGTATTTTACAATATTCAAATCGTATAGCGTAGTCAAGATATTCATTTTTCTACCCAATTCATCCGGATCCAATCCTTTTGCTACGGTCGCTTTATAAAAAGGCATTTCATAAAGTTTCTTTAGATAATTGTATTGCCGTAGACTTTTAATAAGAAATGGGCAAGTCTCTTGCTTTGTCTTTTGTAATTCTTTGTAATTCTCCAATAACGATTCAACAAGATAATTAGCAGATTTATAATCGTTTGTATACTGAAACCATTGTTCAAAAGTATAATCTTCATTAGCTGGTCGAAATTCGAATTGATCAATTTTCATATACCAACCTTTAGCCCAACGTTGATGTACGAAAGTAAAATGGGCAATTTTTCCCACCGAACTCACGGAAATTGGATTTTGGTTAAACTGCTTCAAATAAACCAAGGTACTGTCTTCCTTAAAAATGCGCATGCGAAACGATTGAAGAACCGGCAAAATATATTTGGCGGAATTAAATTCATAAAGCTCAAAATCGCCTTGTGGCTCTTTAGGTTTAATAAAAATATCACTTTTGAAATTCCCTTTTTCTTCTCTCAAAACCTGATAAGAAGTAATCATTTCCCACTGAGTGCTAATAAGCTCTACCGGTTTTTGATGCGTATAGGCTATTGAGCCAAGAATACTGTTTATCTCTTTTTGATGAATATCTCCATTCCATTGGTATTTTAAATTAATATTGATGGCTTTTAATTGTCCATTTTCAATCCATTGCTGAGCCACACTTATTTGGCTTAAACTTAAAATGGATAGTAGTATAATTACTCTCGCTCGCATATCTCTCCAATTTTTATACAAAAATACGCGGCAAAAATACGTATTCTTAAAGCATTTAATTATCTTTTAAACAACTTAATGTAAACAAACTCATCCTTTCAAGCGATAAAAATAAAAATTATTTTACTCTTATAGAGTGCTTGTTTCGGCGCATTCAAAAACTTATCCTATTTTTGTAAAAAAATCAATTATGGTTTTAAAACGTGCTCTAGAAGAATCCATAAACTTGAAAGAGCTAGTCTTAAGCGACACTCAAATTGCTAAAACAGTAGATATTCTATCTAAAGAAATGGTTCAGGTTTTTAACTCGGGAGGAAAAGTTTTATTTTGTGGAAACGGAGGTAGTGCAGCTGATGCTCAGCACCTTGCCGCCGAGCTATCAGGACGTTTTTATTACGACAGACCTCCATTGGCGGCAGAAGCATTGCATGTAAACACCTCCTTTTTAACAGCTGTTGCAAACGATTATTCTTTTGATGAAGTTTATTCCCGTATGCTTAAAGCGTATGGTAACCAAACCGATATGTTGATTGCGCTCAGCACTTCCGGAAACTCTACAAATATTATTAAGGCCCTAGAAGCCGCAAATGAAATTGGAATGAAAACAGCTCTCTTGACAGGAATGACTGGAGGGAAAGCAAGAGAACTTGCAGAATATGCCATTCAAATTCCTTCGACTGACACTCCCCGGATTCAAGAACTACATATAATCGTTGGACATTGTCTTTGCGAAATTGTTGAACAAACCATATTTCCACAAAAACAATGACAACCCGAAGCGAACTAAAAAACGAATGGAGTATATTCCTCGATCGAGACGGCGTAATAAACAAACGTTTCCCGGGGGGCTATGTAAAAAAACCATCTGAATTTGATTTTTTACAGGGAAGCCTCTTAGCTATCAGAATCCTGTCAGACATTTTTAAAAATATTTTTATCGTAACCAATCAACAAGGTATAGGAAAAGGATTGATGACGATTTATGATTTAGAAGACGTCCATCGACAAATGATGGGTCAGATTAAAGAAAAAGGAGGCCGGATTGATCGCATCTTTTTTTGTCCTGACCTCGCCTCTAAATCGCCTAATTGCAGAAAACCCCGTTTGGCTATGGCTCAAATGGCAAAAAAAGAATTTCCCTCCCTCGATTTTCACAAAAGCTATATGGTAGGAGATTCGATAGGAGATATGGAATTTGGTCAAAATGCTGAAATGCATTGTGTGTTTATTCGTTCTGATGAAGAAGATAAAACCATCACCAAAAATATCCCTGTCTATTCTTCATTATTAGAATTTGTAAGAACTCTTAATTCCATTTAATTTGTCACCTCAATTAATCCTATATAGTTTTTTAGCCTATACTATTTTTCTTTTTAGTGTAAGCTGGATCAGTAGCAGAAGGGCAAACAACGAAAGCTTTTTTATTGGAAATAAAGTGTCGCCTTGGTATGTGGTTGCTTATGGAATGATTGGGGCTTCACTCAGCGGAGTGACTTTTATTTCGATTCCCGGCGTGGTAAGCTCAACTAAGTTTTCCTATATGGTGATCGTATTTGGATATTTGGTTGGTTATTTTGTGATTGCCAATGTTTTACTTCCTATCTATTATAAACTTAATTTAACTTCAATTTACACCTATTTACTCCAACGATTTGGAATGAAATCCTATAAAACGGGAGCTTCTTTCTTTTTGCTATCGCGTATAATTGGGGCATCTTTCCGAATGTTTTTAGTAGTAAATGTGCTTCAATATTTCGTGCTAAATAAATTTGGAGTTCCGTTTTTTATAACTGTAATTGTTTTCGTTACGCTTATTTTACTCTACACTTGGAAAGGTGGAATAAAAACGATTGTTTGGACCGATATGCTTCAAACTACCTTTATGCTTTTGGCTGTCTTAATTTCCGTCTTTTCAATTTCAAGTCAATTAGAAACATCACTTCCCGAATTATTTAAAAAAATACAGGAAGCAAATTATACCCAAATGTTTTTCTTCGATTGGAGAGACAAATATTTCTTTGTAAAACAATTTATTTCCGGGGCTTTTATTGCTATCGTAATGACTGGTTTAGATCAGGATATGATGCAGAAAAATTTGAGTTGCAAAAATTTGCCTGAAGCTAAAAAAAATATTCGTTGGATGAGCTGGGCACTTGTTCCCGTAAATTTTCTTTTCTTAATTCTTGGTGCTTTTTTAGCATTTTATGCACAAGCAAAAGGCGTTACATTTGCTGGGACTACCGACAATCTTTTTCCTGAAATTGCACTCAATCATTTAGGAAATTTTGCTGGAATTATTTTTATAATCGGATTGATTGCCGCCGCTTATAGTAGTGCTGACAGCGCGCTTACTGCTCTTACAACTTCTTTTACTATCGATATTTTGGGCATCGAAAGAAAATCCAATCTCTCCGAGAACAAGAAAATAAGACTCCGCAAAATAAGCCATTTAGGCATGGCTTTAGTACTGATAATTGTAATTTTAGGATATGAATTGATCAATGATCAAGCAATCATTACTAAACTGTTTACGATTGCCGGATATACCTATGGCCCTTTGCTTGGATTATTTAGTTTTGGTATTTTCTTAAAACGAAAAGTAAAAGATCGTTGGGTTCCTATTATTGCTTTGCTTTCGCCGGTAATATCTTATCTGATTCAAGCCTACTCACCTCAACTTTTAAATGGTTATCAGTTTGGTTTTGAACTATTAATAATAAATGGGCTGCTTATGTTTGGTGGCTTAGCAATTATTTCAAAACCCGAATCAAATTAATCGCTCATATATCGTTCAGAAAAAGCGTATCTTTGAAGAAAAAAGAAAGATATGCAACAACAACAAGAATTTGACAAGAAAAAAGTACTTCCAATTGGAATTGGAGTATTTGCCCTATTAATCCTTATCATTTCCTGGAGCAGTATGACTGTTACAATTAACTCCGGCCAAGCTGGTGTTCTCTTCCGTTTATTAGATAAAGGAGTTGATACGGAAACAACTTATAGTGAAGGCTTCCATTTTATTCTTCCTTGGAATAAAATGTTTGTTTATGATGTTCGCCAATTGGAAGTAACAGAAACAATGGATGTACTCTCCTCTAATGGTTTGGAAATAAATGTGGAGCTCTCAGTATGGTATCAACCTTCATATTCCGAGCTAGGTAAGCTACATCAAGAAAAAGGACAGAATTATTTGGGAACTGTAGTTAAACCGTCTATACGTTCGGCTACTCGTTCGGTGATTGGTCGCTACACTCCAGAACAAATTTACTCTTCTAAACGTGATGCCATTCAATCTGAAATTTATGAGGAAACTAGAGACCTTTTGATTAGTCAATATGTACAAATCAACGAAGTTTTAGTTCGCGACATCACTTTGCCTACAACACTAAAAATGGCTATTGAAAACAAACTTAAACAAGAGCAAGAAAGTTTGGAATATGAATTTAAATTGGAAAAAGCAACTAAAGAAGCCCAACGTATTGCAATAGACGCTAAAGGAAAAGCAAAAGCAAATGATATCCTAAACGCCAGTTTAACTGATAAAATATTACGTGAAAAAGGAATTGAAGCTACTTTAAAATTAGCAGAATCACCAAATGCTAAAATTGTGATTATAGGAAATTCAAAAGACGGAATGCCTTTAATATTAGGAGATTCGAAATAATATTTTCTTTAATTTGTTCTCATAAAAAGAGAATGCATGTGTAAAAATTTATTATGCATGTATTCTCTTTTTTTAGTATATTTGAAAACCACAATGACCGACGCAAATGTTTAAGATTATTGAAACCCCTCGTGATGCTATGCAAGGCATCAAAGAATTTATTCCTACGGGAAAAAAGATTGCCTATATCAATGCACTTTTAAAAGTTGGATTTGACACACTTGATTTTGGAAGCTTTGTAAGTCCAAAAGCAATTCCACAACTGCGAGATACGGCTCAAGTCCTTAAGGGTCTTGATTTATCAGATACAAAAACAAAGTTACTTGCCATTATCCCTAATTTAAAAGGTGCTCAAATTGCCGAACCCTTCGAACAGATCAGCTATCTGGGCTATCCGTTTTCTATTTCTAATACATTTTTACAACTGAATATAAATTCTGACATCGGCAAATCATTTGAAGAAACAGAAAGAATCCTTAACCTTTGCCAAAAAACAGGAAAAGAACTGGTATTATATATTTCTATGGCTTTTGGAAATCCTTATGGCGACTTATGGAATCCGGAAATAGTTTATGAATGGACAAGAAAACTGTATCAAATTGGCGTTAAGATTATTGCACTTTCTGATACAACCGGAGTTGGCACACCTGACTCTATTGGCGCTGCATTTCAAGCAGTTATAAAAGAGTTTTCCGATATTGAATTTGGTGCTCATTTACATACCACTCCAGAAAATTGTACTATTAATATTAAAGCAGCATTCGATAATGGATGTAGACGATTTGACACGGTTATTAATGGATTGGGAGGATGTCCAATGTCTAAACAAGAAATGATTGGCAATTTAAAAACCAGAAATCTACTCGCTTTTCTTAAAGAAAGAAATATTGAACACGGTCTTAATTTACGAGCCTTTCATAATGCTATTTCGCTAGAATCATCAACTTTTCCAAGTGGCTTGAATATTCCTAAATTTTAAGCTATTTGTACGAAATTATGTAACTAATCAATTTTCATTCAAAATTTATTGTTTGTATAGCTAATTACGTTTTCCTGAATTCTTCTATCTTTGCCCAGTAATTCTTTCAAAGAAAATGAGTCTCCCAAAAGTCAATATAAAGAACAAACGTGCCAGCTTCGAATATTTTTTAGTCGAACGCTTTGTAGCTGGTATTCAGTTACAGGGAACAGAAATTAAATCTATTCGCTACGGCAAAGCCAACCTTTCGGATGCTTATTGTGTTTTTATAGATAACGAACTGTTTGTCCGTAATTTACATATATCAGAATATACGCTTGGAACGCATTATAATCATGTTGTTAAACGCGACCGCAAACTCTTGCTCAATAAAAAAGAGCTCAAAAAACTTCAAATAAAGATCAACGAAAAAGGATTTACTATTATCCCTACCAAATTATTTGTTAACGATCGCGGCTTGGCAAAGCTGGAAATTGCTTTGGCTAAAGGAAAACATACCTATGATAAACGTGAAACAATAAAACAAAAAGATATTCAACGAGATACGGATAGAGAACGCTCTTGATTTTCTACTATTTTTGCATCTACCTTTTCCTTGTTAAATCCAAAATTTCATTTACAATTGTTAGTGGATGCGACGGATTGCCAGGAATATATAAATCTACTTTTATATCTTTTAAGAAAAGAATTAGCCATGATAAACTTTTAAGTTAATCAAGGATACAATTTTTACATCCCTCGACAAGTTCAAATTTTGTTTGTGCTTTTAATATAGCATCCTGATAATCTGAATAATAACCTAAATATTCGCGTTTAGATATTTCGGGTAGTAACTTGCAATCACTTTTGTGTACCTCGTTCACACCGTCACTCCGGGCAACTTTATTTGCATAGTAATAATGCATTTTGATTTTTTTTAATTTGTGCACAAGTTAGGCATTTAATTTCAATACGCTGTTTTACTCTTCATTTTTCTAATCGAACTTGTTTAATTTAAAGAGTGATTTCGAGAGTAAACCATTGGTGTCCAGTGACGAATCTCATTTTTTATTGCATAGCCTTAGCTACGGAATCAAAAATAGCTAAAGTCAATGGCACCTAGGGTTCGCTAGCAGTTTTGCTGTTTGACTTTAAACAAGTTCATCAACAACAAAGAGATAATTTACTCTAGTTCTGATTTTTATCGGAAAATGATAAATGTTTTTATAATTATCCAATTGATTAATACTAAGATATATACAAAAAAACAAAACTCTAAATGATTATCAACATTTCAAATCATTATTTTTATATAGCAAAAAAATATTACATTAGTCTTTGATAAACTATTTAAGAATGAATATTGCTTCTTCAACTGAAAAAAACTCCACCCTTTTTGTCGCCTCGGTAGCCAGTTTTATTACACCTTTTATGGGCTCTGCTATCAATATTGCACTTCCAACCATCGGAACTGAATTTTCTGCTGATGCTATTGCATTAAGCTGGGTAGCAACAGCTTATTTATTAACAGTGGCTATATTTTTAATTCCCTTTGGCAGAATTGCCGATATATACGGTAGAAAAAAAATATTTCTTTACGGATTAATCATATTTACGATAACATCTCTACTCAATGGTTTAGCACCCAACATAAATATACTTATTTTTTTTAGGGTTTTACAAGCTATTGGTAGCGGAATGATTTTTAGCACAAGCGTTGCCATTATTACTTCTGTTTTTCCGGCTAAAGAAAGAGGAAGAGCAATGGGCATTGCAGTTAGTGCAGTATATCTCGGACTTTCGCTTGGTCCTTTTGTCGGAGGCATCCTAACACAATATTTTGGTTGGCGTAGCATTTTCTTTTTTGTTGTTCCGCTTGGGCTAATTGCAATTTATTTTGTGCTTACAAAACTAAAAAACGAATGGGCCGATTCTAAAGGTGAATCTTTCGATTGGGGAGGTTCAGTTTTATATGCCATCTCCTTGTTTTTTATAATGATGGGATTCCCAAAATTACCCGGAATACTTGGAATATCGTATTTGGCAATTGGAACACTTTTTCTAATTGGATTTATTTTTTTGGAATTGAGATTAAAACACCCTGTTCTCGACTTGCAAATTTTTAAAAACAATATCACTTTTCGTTATTCTAACCTGGCAGCGCTTATTCATTATGCTGCGACTTTTGCCGTGGCCTTTTTATTGAGCTTTTACCTTCAATATTTCAAGGGCTTAGATCCTCAAGGCGCAGGTTTTGTATTGGTAGCACAACCCATTATTATGACTGTTTTTTCTCCCTGGGCCGGTCGACTGTCCGACCGAATTGAGCCTCGTATTATTTCTTCGGCGGGGATGGCTGTTTCTTCAATAGGTTTAGTATTATTAGGCTTTATCTCATCTGAAACATCATTGCTTGTTCTAATTTTAATATTAATGCTCTTAGGCTTTGGATTCGCTTTGTTTTCCTCACCAAACAGCAATTCAATTATGAGTTCTGTAGAACGAAAACATTTAGGAATCGCTTCGGCAACTTTAGGAACTATGCGAATGATTGGTCAAATGCTTAGTATGGGTATTGCCATGATGCTTTTTTCCTTCTTCATTGGACAAAAAACTATAGATGAGAGCAATCTACCACAATTGCTGCAATCGCAGCAGGTGGCCTTTTTTGTTTTTGCAGTATTGTGTGGGATAGGTATTTTTGCTTCACTGGCAAGAGGCAAGATGCATACTTAGCATATAAATAAACAGTTCATTTTGTGGGATTAACAAAATTTTATTGTAATTTTGAAAAGACAGTATTAACGCATTACAAGCATTTTATGGTTTATAAAAATTAGATTATCCGATACTAAGCATTTGTGATTGATTAATAAGGGGTTTTTGACTGATTATTTGCGATTTACAAAATTTGGAAAGGATAAATGATATAAGAGAAATAAAAGCAATTGTTTATATAACGATGTTGTATGCTATTTGAGAAAACCGAAACATATAAGTAAATAATGAAACATTGGACAGAACCGAATGGAATTTTTATAGTAAATATTCCTGTTGAATGGCAATATAGAAACTCAGTGATTGAGAACATTGAAGAAAAATCTCCTTATAGTTTTGAGTCATATGAGAATTCTTTAGGTTGTTTTCAATTAAGTTGTTATCCATTATCGGAAAAAGGTGTTAACCCAACTTTTCCAGTTCAAAAGAATAATTCTAAAATTGAGTGGTTAGAATCACGGATGGATGATGAAGAATTTGATGTTTTATTATATCATGCACAAGTGGATGATATGTTGTGTATGGCAAAATATATTTATTCGACTGAACATAGAAATGATAACAGAATTAAGCATCAACTGGAAAATGTAAAGAAAGCTCTTGATTCCTTTAGAGTTATTCCAAAGTCTGATAGAGAATTAGCTGCAAATCTGGACAAACATGATAATTTTC
>JAGGUP010000091.1 GCA_021158405.1 Bacteroidales bacterium | reverse complement strand
GTGATTCCAGCTAATGAATACTTAATCTTATGCGGTGCATCAAAAATGGATTCTCTAAATAGTTTTGGTTCTGTTGTCGGCTTTTCGAGTTTTAATTTAAATAATGACGAGCAAAGCCTGACTTTAACCAACGAATCTGATGAAATCATTGATTTTATCCAGTATTCAAATACATGGTATCAAAACAGTGAAAAAGAAAGCGGCGGTTGGTCATTAGAAAAAATTCAAGCTGATAATATTTGCGTTACTCAGCAAAATTGGAAAGCGAGTACTAATAGTTCAGGCGGAACTCCCGGAAAAATAAACAGCGTTTATTCAGAGGAAATTATTTTACCAGAAATTCTAAATGTAGCAATACTTAATGATTCTGTAATCTCTGTCAGCTTTAATCAAAAAATGAAGGAAGAATCACTCTTCAATTTACTAAATTATTCCGTTGATAACGCTATCGGAAATCCAAAAATCGTGGTAATTAGCGAAGATTATCAGAGCATTGAACTGCTTTTTGAAAACAAATTTATTTTAGGGATTGATTATCAACTGACTCTTGATGCGGATTTGAAAAATTGTATCGGACAAAATCTAGAACCTCCTCTCTCCTTTTTCCTTGTACTTAATAAAACAGCTGAGTATGGAGATATTCTAATAAACGAAATAATGGCCAACCCATCTCCTTCACAAGGCTCGGTTGATGCAGAATATCTTGAACTATACAATCAATCCATTAATCCAATAAAATTAGATGATTGGAGCTTAATAATTGGAAATTCCCATTTTTACTTTTCTGAAATTTCATTTCCGGCAAAAAGTTACTTGATCCTCACTCATCCGGATAATATCCACTTATTTAACGACTTGGATAATATTATAGCTGTACCGTCTTTCAGTCTGGCAAATGGAGGAACTAATCTGATTTTGAAGAATAATAAAGGTCAGATTATTCATTATATCCAATACAATGACAATTGGTATAAGGATGATTTTAAATCCGAAGGCGGTTGGTCTTTGGAAATGATTTCAACAGATTATTTTTGCGAACAATCGATGAATTGGTCAGCTTCAGAAAATCCCGATGGTGGAACTCCTGGAATTGAAAATAGCATCCATAATAGATATACAAATTTTCAGAATCCAAAAATAGAATCTATTGATATCGAAGGCCAAAACGTCTTATTACTTCAGTTTTCTAAGAGCATGGATAGTTTAGCTTTAAAAAATCCGACGAATTATAGTGTTGATAATAATTTTGGCTTACCAATGAGTATAACAATTTTCCCTCCCGAATATAATCTTGCACAACTCTATTTTACTAAATCATTCACAGAAAACACTATTTACGAACTTAATTTAAACAGTTCACTTATTGGGTGTTGCGGATTAGAATTAGAAAACCTGAACAAACGTTTTGCACTACCGCAAGAAGCAGAGGAAGGTGATATAATTATCAATGAAATCCTGTTTGATGCTTGGCAAGCTGATGGTGAATATGTCGAATTGTTCAACCGATCCAACAAAATTATTGATACTAGAAAACTTCTATTTTCAAGGATAGATCTTAATCTTTACGACACCTCTTTTTATTCTTTTCAACCAAATGCCGGTCAATTTTTTCCAAAGGAATATTTGCTATTATGTAAAAACAAAAACTCCGTTTTGGACACCTATTATTCTGAAAACCCTGATGCTATTTATGAATTTGCTCATTTTCCATTATTACCAAATACAGGAGGAGATATTTTGTTAAGCACCACTTCCAACAAATATTTTATCATTGACGCCTTGCATTATTCGCTTGAAATGCATCATCATTTGCTAAATAATACGCACGGTGTATCGCTGGAAAGGTTATCACCCGAAATTGCTACAAATAGCATAAATAATTGGATGTCGGCTGCAGCAAGTGTCAACCACGGCACTCCTGCTTATCAAAATTCTCAATTTCAGATAAACAACAATAGCGAAGAAGAAATCCAAGTAACACCTGAAATATTTTCACCTGATTCAGATGGGTTTGATGATGTTTTGCAAATTAATTATGCATTTTCAGAAAGTGGATATTCCCTAAATTTGATTATTTTTAATTCCCAAGGTCAGATCATCAATCATTTAATAAAAAATGAGTTGATGGGCATGAGCGGTCAGGTTTTTTGGGATGGAACTTCTGAAGAAGGCGATAAAGCGGCAATTGGAATCTATATTTTATACTTTGAATATTTCGATTTATCAGGGCGAGTGGAGAAAATTAAAAAAACTTGCGTGCTTGGAGGGAAACTATAATTCGCTATTTTTAACCTATGGAAGAGGATATTCAACTAAAACGATTTTTCTTTAAAATAACAGACTTTCAAGCACAAGAATATCGTATTTTGATTCGGGCCGAAGCAAGTGGGGAAGAAAGTTATTTAGGCTATTTGCCACTAACCAAATCACTTGTCTTTTTGGAAAATGATTCATTTTCCGGCTATCTAAAAACCCACGAACATCAGTTGCGAAAAATGCTTCACAACAAAAGGTTGGATACTTTTTATATTGGATTTGAAATGCATTTTATCTTGTGGGAAAACAAAGATATGAAGCAATTTAGCGACCGTTCTAAAATAATTGTCCTCGATTGCAGAACTCTCCAACGCAAAATCTATACATTTAAAAAAGAGGAAAAGGAAATAACAAAAGTCTATACGGATGGTTCCTTTCTGGAGAAAAAAGGAAAAGGTGGTTATGTTGTTTTAATTAAAAAACCGACGCGAAATTACCAATTGCATACCTATGATTCGAGTAAAAAAAGCAGTTCTCTTATTGAGTTGGAAGCCGCCATTAAAAGCCTTGAAATACTTAAAGATATTGAGAAAATACGTATAGTGAGCGACAGTCAATATGTACGTAAAGGCCTCACCGAATGGGTTCCCATTTGGGAACTCAACGATTGGCATACGGTGAATGGTGAAAAAGTAAAAAATATTGGCTATTGGAAATATTTCAATTCTTTGAGTAAAGGAAAATACATCGAGTTTGAATGGGTAAAAGCCCACGATAATCATTTCGAAAACACCCTCTGCGATTTATACGCCAAAATGCAAGCTGGTTCCGAATAAAAATCACTTTGAAAAAGAAAGCTCTATTCCGTTAAAAGCCTTAATTTTGCAAAAAGTTTCGTGCATGAAAGATTCACTTAAAGTATACAATACCCTCACCCGGAAAAAAGAAATTTTCGAGCCTCTCCAGACTCCTCATGTAGGCATGTATGTTTGTGGGCCTACTGTTTATAGTGAAGTCCATTTAGGAAATAGCCGTACATTTATCTCCTTTGATATCATTTATAGGTATTTAAGTCATCTTGGCTATAAAGTGAGGTATGTGCGCAATATTACCGATGCCGGACATTTAGAAAATGATACGGATGAAGGAGAAGATAAAATCTCGAAGAAAGCACGATTAGAAGAACTTGAACCGATGGAAATTGTTCAGAAGTATACTCTCGATTTTCATCATGTGTTGCAAATGTTTAACAATCTTCCACCCAGTATTGAGCCTACTGCTACCGGCCATATTATTGAACAGATTTCAATGGTAGAAGATATTTTAAGTAAAAAACTCGCTTATGAAAGCAATGGTTCGATTTATTTTGATGTTGAAGCTTTTAACCAAGAGTTTAATAATGATTACGGCAAACTCTCCGGCCGAAATATAGAGGACTTAATAAGTAATACACGCAATCTTGATGGGCAAGGAGAAAAACACAATCCAGCTGATTTTGCTCTTTGGAAAAAAGCATCTTCTGAACATATTATGCGCTGGAAATCGCCTTGGGGCGAAGGATTTCCGGGTTGGCATATGGAATGCTCAGTCATGAGTTCAAAATATTTAGGGAAACAATTTGATATTCATGGCGGTGGAATGGATTTAAAATTTCCGCATCACGAATGTGAAATAGCGCAAAACAAAGCCAGTAACGGTAAACAAGATCCCGTTAAATATTGGTTGCATGCAAACATGCTCACGCTTAATGGACAAAAAATGAGTAAATCTACCGGTAATACCTTATTACCCAATGAGTTATTCAGTGGCGATAATGACAAATTGAGCAAAGCGTTTAGCCCCATGGTGGTGCGATTCTTTATGCTACAAGCACATTACCGCTCCACTTTAGATTTGAGCGATACCGCTTTACAAGCAGCTGAAAAAGGGTTTGCAAAGTTGATGGCCGCTACCGAATTGGCATCTAAACTTACACCTCAACCAGAATCAAGTGTAAATATTGAAGAGTGGATTGACAATTGCTATTCAGCATTGAATGACGATTTTAATACGCCTATTCTTATTGCTCATTTATTTGAAGCAGTTAAGATTATCAACTCGGTAAATGTTGGTTTAGAAAGTTTAAATTCCGGTGATCTGAAGAAACTTCAAGTAAAATTAAATAATTTTATTTTTGATATTCTGGGTTTAAAAAATGAAGCCGCACAAAACGATAATGACGAATTATTAAACGATGTAATGAATACCCTGATTGAACTTCGTCAACAAGCAAAACAGAAAAAAGATTGGGCTTTCGCCGATTTAATTCGTAACGAATTGTCCAAATTAAATATTAGCTTAAAAGACACAAAAAAGGGAACAGATTGGGAATTGGAAAAATAAAATGCATCGTTAAATCACCATTCAATTACATTCGAACATTTATCCAAAAATCGCTATTCGTATTTTGTATCTTAGGAAATTAATCATTAAAAATATCTAATCATGGCAGGAATTAATAAAGTAATCTTAGTAGGTCATTTGGGTCGCGACCCGGAAATAATGACTTTTGACAACGGCACCAAAAAAGGCACTTTTTCGATGGCTACAACAGAAAGCTATCGCGATAAAGAGGGCAACTGGCAAGAGCAAACCGAATGGCATAATATTGTAGTCTGGCGTTATCTGGCCGAAAAAAATATTATCAAAGGGGATCAAATTTATTTGGAGGGCAGATTAAGATCTCGCTCCTATGAAGATGCCAATGGTGTAAAAAAGTACATTACCGAAATTCAAGGAGATAAAATATTGAAATTAAGTTCTCCCGGAGGAAATAAAGAAAATTATCAGAAGAAAGAACAAGTGGATACATCTAATACTTCTTCCTCACAAAATCCACCACCAGAAGAAGTAGAAGATAAGGACGATTTGCCATTCTAATAATTGTTTGGGTAATTGGGGATGCTAATAAAACACTAGAGGAAAATGAAATTTGATGATTACAAAATTGCGGATGAGCTTAAAGAGAGCATCCGAGCACTTGGTTTTAAACGGCCAACCGATATCCAATTTAAATCTATTCAACCCATACTTTCGGGTGATGATGTGTTGGCTATTGCCCAAACCGGAACAGGGAAAACGGCTGCTTTTGCCATTCCAATCATCGATATTCTAAACTATAGAAAGAAGGTTCAAAGACGCAACGATGGAATTAGAGCAGTCGTTATGGTTCCTACTCGCGAACTCGCCATTCAAATAACTTCCGTTTTTAATGCTCTTGAAAAAGGCACTCTAGTGAAAACATTTGGCGTTTTTGGTGGCGTAGAGCAAGATCCGCAAATTGCTGAACTGCAAAAAGGTTTCGATATAATGGTAGCCACACCGGGTCGTTTGTTCGATTTAACCAGTCAGGGGCATCTGCAATTGCATCGCATCAATATTTTGGTTTTGGATGAAGCTGATCATATGCTCGCACTTGGTTTTATCAAAGATATCCGTCAATTAATCACGTACTTGCCCAAGAAACGCCAAACACTTTTCTTTTCCGCTACTATCAACAAGGAGATTAAAAAACTCGCTTATTCTTTGGTGGACAAACCCTTTCGTATTCAAATAGCACCAGAAGATCCTGTTTCCAGAAACGTGAATCACAAAGTGGCTTTTGTGGAAATGGATGATAAACGATTTTTTCTGGAGCGTTTGATTAAAGAAAATCCTGAAGCTAAAATTTTGGTTTTTGTCCGGACAAAAGTTAGAGCCGAAAGAGTAGCGAAAGCGATGGCGCGTGCTGAAATTTCGGCTCAAACTATCCATGGGGATAAAGACCAAAAAGACCGTACTAGTGTAATGAGCGATTTTAAGAATGGAAAGATAAAAGTGTTGGTAGCCACCGATGTGAGTGCTCGTGGAATTGATGTGGATCGGGTGGAGTTTGTGGTAAATTACGATTTACCCGAACAGGCCGAGAATTATGTGCATCGGGTTGGACGTACGGGACGTGGAGATCATCGTGGATTTGCAATTTCTTTTTGCGCAGAAGAAGAAAAACCACTTTTAAAAGCCATCGAAGAATATATCGGAAAGCCCGTACACGTGAATGAAATTAAGAATCAGGATTATATTGAAACCCGAGAATTATCGGAAGAAAATCCTGCCGACTGGCAAAGCTTGATGAAGCAACCGCTCCCGACCAGAAAAAAGAAGAAAAGGAAATAAGAAAAATCAAATTGATCCTTTGGTTTTTAGTGTTAATCCCTTTTTCTTAGTACACGATCATAGGCCTTTTTTGGAAACTAATTTTCTTCTGAACCAACTAAGAGGACTATAATCTGGATTCCCTTTAATCCCCTGTTGCATAATAATATATGCGCTTTTCTATAGTGTCGTTTTTTGTTTTTATTCCATTCATAATCCACATGTGTATTTATTCGTAGGGAAGTTTTACTAATACGACATCATTTCCTGCTTCAACTATCATATATGGAATATAAAATCTTTTAAAATAATCGTATTGAAAACTGAAATTATATCCTATTCTATGTTCATTTGGTGTACTGCTTCCATAATGAGTTATCCCCGGTTTATCATACAAATAAATATGAGGTTTTGTTTTTGCATTTCTAATTTCAATCTTCAAGTAGTCTTCCTTTATTTTCTTTCCTTTGCTGTTTTTATGTTTTTCTTCAACAATTTTTATATCCGCAGTAAGTTTGGGTGTCCCATCATAATATGAAATTTCAATCTCGTGTTTCTCAACAGGTACTTTTATACGCTCGCCAAACTTGGTTTCATATTTATATTTTTCGTAAACCTTTGTATTTCCGTATTTGTCGCTTTTTTTAGTTGTTATTTCGTTCGTACTACCATCTTCATTGTATGTTTCTGCTGTATAAAAAAAGGACTGATTCCCTACATAATCGAAATACATAATTTTGCCTGTGATTTTTTGATTTTCAAAAGTGTTTTGCGAAATCAAATTACCCTTACTGTTATAAGTATATACTTCGTATTTGTTAGTTTTATTACCATTATCTACAGAATAGATTCTCTTTTTTAAGTGCTTTTTTTCATCATACTCTTGTTTAAATTCAAGATAAATTTGTCCTTCAATATTAAGAATTAGCTGTATAGGCAATGTGTCGTTAATGTAATTTGTTTCATGCTTATAAGTAACTATCCCATCTGCATTATATTCAATGGATTTTGTCTTTCTTCCAGCACTGTTGTATTCTATTATTTCTTTGTTTTTCTCTTTCCCGTCTGCATTATATACAATCTTTTCAAATAGATTCCCTTTGCTATCTCTTTTATAGACAACTTTTTTCTCTAGATCTCCTATTCCGTTATATTCAACAAAAGAAATCTTTTTATCATTCTTGTCATATTTATACTTTTTTTTATATCCGCCTCTTTTTCCTAAATATTTGGACTCTTCAAGAAGTAAATTTTTAGAATTGTATTTTCTTGTAAATCCTTTCCCAGTACTTATATATTCCTCCATTATAGTACTTTGCGGATATTTATAATACGTAAAATCGTAATCATCATCTTCATTACCTATTGTAAATGTTCCAGCGGATACTATTAACTTATCCTTGTTAAAAAAGTTGATTTTTTTTTCGTAGGCGGGAGGATTGCGGTCAGGCACGCTCTGATCTTTATATTCAAATATTTTTCTTCCTTCTTCATCGTATATATACCACTCGTCAATATACTTAATACCAGGCTTATACTCCTCGAATTTTTCGTCAAAATCTTTCAGTACTGTCTTTTTGTACAAATAAACAGAGCCTTTTATGTAATCATCTTTTTGAGTTTCGTAGCCAAATTGTGCCGTTACTGTTTGTGTTACAAGCATTAACAGTATTATTCTTGTATAATGTGAGATTGTTTTCATCTGATTTTATTTAGCCTTTTTATTATTAATCAAGTCAATACTTTTTAACAGAATATTCTTTAAAGATTACATCCGGTATATTGTTTCCCGCTTGAATTATCATCTGTTGTGTTATATAAAATTTTTCTTCATATGCCGCTCCCGGCTCTAAAAAGAAATTACGTTTTTCAGATGTTCCGGTAATTTTATCATTGTATACATAAACAGGATAAAAATAGATTGATTTATATTCTCCACTCTTATTTACTACTTTCAAATGAAAATACGCATCTTTATTTCCCTCATCAGGTACAAATTTAATTAAAAAGTCTACTTGGTTTTCTGTAAACCATATTTTCCATTCTTGCGCAAAAGTTTTTTGGGTAAAACTTGTTAATGTAATTAGCATTACGATAAAAAATATATATCTTACTTTCATGTTTTTGTTTTTTAATCTGAGCTTATTCATCAACTCAAATTTACATAAAAAATGGTTTCAAAAATTCAGATCCATCCATTATTATTTAACCCTTTTATTTTTTCTGGCTTGCTCTTGAGCCCCTAAATTTTCATGCAGAATTCTCCTGTCCAATATCGAGGCTCAAACCTTTTTAACATTATAAATTACATACAATATATTGAAGAATAGACGATTGAAAATATATTAAACTCGTTCTAGCTCAAAAATTCTAAAGCATTTTCTGTAAGCCAATTTGCTATAAAATTCCGCAGACCGTTAAATCCTTGCTTTTGTCTTCATCACTCATACCCTTGTTAGTCAAAGCTTAAAAAGGGGGCAGGGTCAAAACCTGAGTCGAATAAAAGCGATCACAAAGACCGATGTGTTTAATAAAAGAAGTTCTCCCTTTTCCAGCTCAATTTTACTGAGCTAGCGTAAAACGCATACTAATTCCCCCATTCGTGCTGGAATTTCGGTATTGATTGGCCATATAAGGATTGTTTATCACCTGATCGTAATAAAGACGCATAGTCATTCTATGGCTCACCATATAATCTGCTGAAAAATTGATCGACATCACCTTTTGACCGGAAGAAACCTGATTTATGTTCTGATCTATACGGCGCAATATGGTTCTATTGTCTCGCAAAGAAAAATCGACTTTCATATTCAAATCACTATTCACTTGTTTTCTACCATTACCTCCACCGGAGGAAATATTAAACTTAAGT
>JAGGUP010000186.1 GCA_021158405.1 Bacteroidales bacterium | reverse complement strand
CCTCCAGCAAGACTAAGAGGAAGAATATTATGCGCACCTGTTATATGACCGTAATGTTCAATATCCGAAGGAGCCCAATAATTATTGATAAAATAGTTGCTTGGAGTTCCGGCTACATCTGCTCCAGTAACACCTTTAAAACCACCGGCAAGCATAGCATTTACGCGTTCTATTAAGATAGCGGCACCATCGGTTGCTGTGGTAGTATATTCGGGATCACCGTGATTATTATTTCCAGCAATATCTCCAGGAGCAGCAGTCCAATTAGCAGCGCCATTGTCTCCAACGCCACCATCCCAAGAACCTTTATATGCGGAATTCCATCCTGCCATTCCCCACTTGAGGACTTTGGCTGTAGGATAACCACTTAGACGAAGTGCCACAACAGCGTGTGAAGCGCCTTGTCCAGTATAACAGGCAACAAGGATAGGTTTTCCACCGGAAGAGCTTGCTTGATTGAGTAAAGTACCCATAGTAGCATTAACTGCACCTGCAATATGTCCTGCATCATAAGCTTCAGCAGAACGAATATCAATAATATAATAATCGTTGGTATCATCACCATCGGTCATTAGGGTATTCACAGCATCAGCTGTTGTAATCCAGCCATCCAAAATATTTGGTAAGTCCATATTGTTGTTTACCAAATAAGTTTTCATTGTCTTGAAGCTTAAGCTCGGATCTACATCAGGAGCATCGGGTTTATCCTTTTTACAAGAATTAAGTGTTAGCAAAGGGATAATTAGAAATCCCAGTAAAATTTTTGTAATCTTTTTCATAATATTTATTTTATTAGACTATACAATTGGTTTGTTTTCTATTTTTTATTAGCGTCTTAGCATCCGCCAACTTCAGCTCCACCATCATGAACCTGTTCGAGGTTTTTGAGTTGTTCGTTGGGGTAGGCCAATTCCCAGGCTTTAAATCCTCCTTTTAGATATTTAACATTTTCGAAACCGAATTTTTGAAGTACATCAGCGGTTAATAAACCTCGATGACCTTTTTTACAATACACCACTACCAAATCTGTTTTTAGTGGAGGATAGAGGAATTGATTTTCCCAGAAATCATCTTTCAGAACATTGAATTCTATTAATCCACGAGGAATATTTACGGCGCCAGGGATATAACCAGGATTAAATTCATTGGCTTCCCGAACATCGATAAGGACAATAATTTCGCCATCATCGAATAATTGATGTAATTCTGTAACTGTTATTTCCGTTACATTAGGAGACACTTGGGCTAAAAGTTCGTCTACATTTTTATAGGTATTATTTGAACCACAAGCCATAACCAATAACCCAATAAGGGCAAAGGCAGCAATTTTGAATATGTTAATAGTTTTCATTATTTTAATATTTTGTCGTTTAAATTTATTTACCATCTCTTTCGGCAAGAATTTGTTCTAAGCGAATTTTATTTTCGAGGAGTTCTTTTTCTGCCAAAAGACGAGCCGTTGTGTCGAGAATAAAACCTTCAACACCAACCACTTTTTTACCTTGTACTACAGGTGTCATTGTAACCGTATGGTGTCCAACAGTACCATCTTGACAAATACGTGTTACTTCACCGTGAGGTATTGTTTCACCTTTTCGTACCTTGTTAAAAGTAATTTCTAGTTCTTCAAATTCTTCGGGAGAACGACTAAGAGAATAATGCTTTCCAATCACATCTTCGGGAGAGTTAAATTTATAAAGGGAAGCCCAGGCTTTATTTACTTCTTCGTAAATACCTTCACAGTTTATGCGGAAATATCCTGCCCCACTGTTGGCAACCACATTGCGGAATTTTTCATCTTTTTTCACACCTAATTTTTCTTCTGTTTCAGCTAATGCTGTGTCTAATAATTCGCTTTTATTACTATCGGTTTTTAAACGTGCTTTTGTAATTTTTAATGCTACTTCCAATTCGTCAGCAAGCATTGCTCTTGCGCCTTTTTCATCAACTTCTTCCCAACCAGTAATCATTGCTATAATGGCAGATAAGGGTTTGTGTCCTGTAGTGGTTAAGTAAACATGAGCAATAACAAAAACGATAAGGATATAAGCCCCTGCTGTATGTAAGTATGCCACTATATCTAAACCAGCAAGCTGAAAGCCTTGATTAGGATAATTGAGATACATATAAGATAAACCGGTAATTCCCATTACAGGAATAACTAATATTTTAAGGCCTAAATAAGTAAAACGTTGTAAAGGGTTAAATTTATTATAAACCAATTTATTGGTAGGATGTTCAGCACCTTTAAAAATACCTGTAATATAATATTCTATTTGTTCTTTTAAGAGTTTCATAGAGGGTTTATACTGTCGCCATTCTCCTGTTGTAAAATGCCAAAAAATAGCAAATACAACTAAGACAATAAGAGACCAAGAAGCTGTGTCGTGAGTCCAAACAGCTGTTCTATATCCGAAAAGCTCGAAAGTACCGTGAATTTCTAATCCAGTTATGGCTAGTGTAAAAATGAGCAAAACTTGCATCCAGTGCCAAAACCGTTCGAATAGTTGATAGATATATATTTTCATGTGTTTATAATTTTATTAATTCGGCCACATAGAACTCGCTTTTAAAAAGCTTATTCATAAGTGTTCGTTTTAAATTTATAGCTCGGTTCATATGTTTAATTTTTATCGATTAATCTTTCTTAAATGGCTTGAATTAATCATGCAAACAGTTTTTACGCATTATAATTCGCAATCCGCCATGAATACAAACTCCAATAAATGACAGAATAATTAGGATTAATCCAATATTATCTATCCAAGCGTTTGAATCTCTTCCGGGCATATAAAAGTCAGTAAGAGAGGCTAATCTTCCATCTGTACTATTGGTATGGCAATCAATACAAGTTAAAGATTGACTAGCAGGGCTGACCTGATGATTAAGTGGCCAATACATTTCTGTTTCGACAAAACCATATTCTCCACTATAAGGTAGACCCACATATTCCATTCCGGCAGCAATGGATTCGTCCCAATTAAAATCTTTCCAATAGGCGTGTTCACCTTTATTTTTGGCATAGGTTTTTACTTGAACTAGCGTGTTGTTTATTACATCATAAGGTTGTTTTCCACGATGGACTTTTACGGGCCATATTTTTGAACATCCTTTGGTTTTACAGTTAGCTCCTTTATCAGAATAGGCGCCATCAAGCGTATTCATCTGAACCGGAATTTCTGAAATGGTATCGGTGATAAGTTGATGATCTGCCAAACCGTTAAACCAATAATATTCTGGCTTTACATTCTGATCCCAAACAAAGGTTCCTTTGATCGACATATAATTATGGTTTCCATCCGCATCGGTTTCATGGAGAGGATTTCCTTCTTCATCTAAACGACCAGCTGATGACCAATCCCACCACATTTTTGTACTGTTGGCTTTAGCATAAACGGGAATGTGACAAGTTTGACAAGCGATTCGAAGTCCGTGTTTGTTGATCAAATCATCTTGATGAGGATTATCGGTATGACATTGTGAGCATGTTACACGGTTTTTATTTTCTGAAGAAAGCGCATATAATTTACCTGTTATATTATGGTTTTCTGTAATATGACATTCTATACAGCTCATATCTTCGCCATCAGTACCCATATGAACATCAACTTCTCTTGAACAATCATTCATGGCTTTGTCTAAATCACCATGTTTTACATTGTTTCCTCCACCACCCCAATAATGGCAAATACCGCAATTTTCGCGTTTAGGAGATCCAACACTTTGTGCAACAACATTTAAATTGATACCTTCATAAGGATAACCCGCTTTTCCAGATTCCTTTTTATAAATACCTGAAAGATCATGACAAACCAAACAATCGATGTTCTCCTTTTCATTGAAATCGAATGTTTCATCTTTCCAACCATAACCAATGTGACAACGGGTACAAGTTTCTCGGTTTGATGAAGTGCCTATACAAAAATTGTTGAGGATGTTTTTCTTGCCCAGAGTAACTTCACCTCGCCCATTTAATTTTTCAGTTCTTGTCCAGGTCCAGTGGTTGTTTGCCATAATTTCTGTATGCCTTTCTGTATGGCAACCTAAACAGGCCAAGGTAACATCTTGAGGCCTTTTAAAATCTTGCTTTAAAACGGAAAACTTACTGTGGTCTACAACTTTTCGGTTTACCCGATCCGCTTTTTTCACATAGTTTACAAGTTTTATTGTTGACTGAACATCTACTCCTTCTTCGCTTTGAGCTGCAGCAAAAAGAGAAAAAGGAAACAGGATAATCAGTACAAGGTAAATAATTTGTTTCATAATCTAAATTTTAGTCAACTGTGTTTATTAATTATCGTTAATAAATTCACAACAAAACTAGAAAACCTGTGAATCAAATAACATCATGTCGTCATCTAATACAATAGGTCAAAAAAAGAAATAAATCATATAAAAATTGACATATATCAATATATGTATTGACATTGACCAATTGAATGGGTTTTTTTACCGGAATCGATTCCCCACATCTTAATGCGTAGTAAAAAATCAAGATTCCATTGAGATATCTCGTCAGTTTACTGCGAGGAGTTTTATTGTTTTTTTAATCAAGAATTTTAAAGATGACTATAATCTAGCTCGAATTAAATATATTTGTATTCTGAATAATTCAGTAATTTAAATTTCAAAAAATAAATTTCAAAAATGAAAAAAATTGTATTTATGACTTTGAGTTTGACCTTGTTTTTGTTTGCAAATGCCCAAAACACAGACAAAGGAAAAATTGAGGTACAGGAAAAAGGAAAAGGTTTTTATTATGAAACTATCCTAAAAGATGTAAGCGCGGTAAACACGGCACAAACTAAAAAAGAACCTTACAAGCGATTTGTAATGGATCAAGCGGGAATGAAATTGCCCAATAAGGTGAGTTTGTACACCCGGCAGTGGGCTCAAACTGTTGAATCACAAGGAAACGCAGGTGATTGCTGGTGTTTCTCAACAATGTCGTTCTTAGAAACGGAGGTTTGGCGTCTTCAGAAAAAACATGTGGCAATTTCCGAAATATATACCGTTTACTGGGAATATGTTGAGAAAGCTCGCCGATTTGTTCAGGAACGTGGAAATTCACTTTTTGCTGAAGGTTCAGAAGGGAATGCCGTGGCTCGCATAATGAAAATGTATGGAGCTGTTCCGCAAGATGAATATACCGGTTTAATCAATGGGCACAAATACCACACGCACGCAAAAATGATGGAGGAAATGACTTCCTATCTTCAAAATGTTAAAGCAACGAATGCCTGGAATGAAGAAATTGTTTTGAGCACCATAAAATCAATAATGAATCATCATATTGGTGTTCCTCCAACTACTTTTACTGTAGAAGGAAAAGAATATAACGCCAAAACATACTTGAAAGATTATTTGAAAATCAATCCGGATGATTACGTGGAAATATTATCTTATAAACAAGAACCTTATTGGCAACAAGTGGAGTATAAAGTGCCCGACAATTGGTGGCATAGCAAAGATTATTACAATATTCCTTTGGATGATTTTATGAAAATTGTCAAAAGAGCTATACGTAAAGGTTATACAATGTCTATTGGAGGTGATGTTTCGGAAGCCGGATTTGTTCGTAAAACACAGTGTGGCTTAATTCCTGATTTTGATATTCCTTCTGCCTTTATCAACGAAGACGCTCGTCAGTTCCGTTTTTCAAATGAAACGACCACCGATGATCACGGAATGCATTTAGTGGGTTATCTTGAAAATTATAATGAGGATGGTAAAGATTGGTATTTGATAAAAGATTCCAGCTCAGGATCACGCAATAACGATCCCAATGCGCCGGAATTTGGCTATTATTTCTTCCACGAAGATTATGTGAAATTAAAAATGATGGGAATTACTATCCACAAAGATGCAGTAAAAGATATTCTTAAGAAATTCGAAAAGTAAAATAAAGAAAACCTTAGTTTACAATAACTAAGAAATAATTTTTCTTCCCTTTTTGAACAAGAATATATTTCTCATTCAATAAATCAGATAAACTTAAAGCAAAGTCTTCACGGACTTTGCTTTTATTTATGCTTACCCCGTTGTCTTTTAACATTCTTCTTGCTTCGCCTTTAGAGACAAATATTTGAGTTTTCTCGACCAAAAAATCAACTATTCCAAGATTATCAAGATCAGCTTTGTTAATTTCAAATTGAGGAACGCCTTCAAAAACACTTAGGAAAGTACGTTCATCTAAATTTTTTAAAGTTTCGGTTGTTCCTTTTCCAAATAAGATTTGAGAGGCTTCAATAGCGGTTTCGTAATCGGCTTCTGAATGTACACGAATAGTTAGGTCTTTTGCCAACACTTTTTGAAGTTCCCGCATATGTGGAGCTTCATTATGACGAGCAACCATCTCAGCAATTTCCTCCTTTGTAAACAAAGTAAATATCTTGATATATTTCTCTGCATCAGCATCTGAAGTGTTCAACCAAAACTGGTAGAAAGCATAAGGAGAGGTTTTTTCCGGATCGAGCCATACATTTCCACTTTCGGTTTTGCCAAATTTACCACCATCGGCTTTAGTAATTAATGGGCAGGTTAGAGCAAATGCTTTTCCTCCTGCTTTTCGACGAATAAGTTCAGTCCCTGTTGTAATATTTCCCCATTGATCGGCACCTCCCATTTGTAATTTACAATTCTTTTCGGTGAAGAGGTGAAGAAAATCGGTACCCTGAACTAATTGATAAGTGAATTCCGTAAAAGACATTCCGACTTTGGAATCTTCTCCGATACGTTTTTTTACAGAGTCTTTCGACATCATATAGTTTACGGTAATATGTTTTCCAATATCACGAATAAAATCGAGAAAAGTAAAATCCTTCATCCAATCGTAATTATTTACCAATTCGGCCACATTGGGTTTTGTAGAATCAAAATCGAGGAATTTTTTGAGTTG
>JAGGUP010000119.1 GCA_021158405.1 Bacteroidales bacterium | reverse complement strand
TTTGTAAAATAGAGCGCGTTGCATAATAGCCCAAGGGTACAATAATTTTAGGCTGAATAATTGCAATTTCATCATCTAAAAAAGTAGAACACATTTCTATTTCACTCCATTTAGGTTTACGATTTTTGGGAAGTATACACTTTATCAGATTGGTCATAAAAACAGATTCTCTGGAAATATTAGCAGCAGCTAAAAGTCGATTAAAAACCTGACCTGATGGACCAACAAACATCTTGTTTTGATCGTTTTCTTTTGCTCCTGGAGAAAGTGCAACAAAAAGAATGCTTGCCTCAATATCGCCTTCCCCCGTGAGCGCATGTTTTCGAGTAGCAGACAAATCACATTTTTCGCAAGCCCTAATTTGGTAATTAAGAACATCCAAAGACTCTTGTTTTTCTGCTGGATTAAATGCTTGCATCTTTCGAAACTTATTTTAGCACTAAAACCAATAGCCAGCTGCAAATAGGTTTGTTTTCAAATTATTATGAAAATAAATCGGATCGTAATCCTTAAATTCACAACCTTTTAGGCTATCGCTTTTGGTCTTTATTACATTTTCTATTATGATAAGAAATCAGGATTTTGATACGATGGATTTGGATATTTATAATAGCCCTCTCCACTTGCAATTCCTATTTTTCCTTTATCTATCCATTCTTCTTTTATTTTTTTAGCTCTATTAATCATTGCTTGATTATTAGTTTTTGTACCATTCATTAATGCAATATTATAAACCGTTTGCATACCAATCATATCTATGATTCCAAACGGTCCAATTTTTGCGCCAGTACTAATCATCCAAGTTTTATCAATGCTTTCATAATCTGATACTTCACCAAAGAAAAGATTTTGCGCTGCCGATAAAAGAGGAACTAATAATGAATTTAAGATATAGCCCGACTGTTCTTTATGAATTGGGATAGGAACCATTCCGATACTTTTTGCAAAATCCAAAACAATATTAAAATATTGTTTGTCTGTTCCCGCATGCATCATTACTTCACCCACGTTTGCATCCCAGACAGGGTTTGCAAAGTGTAATGCTAAGAATTTTTCTGGGCGACCAGTTTCTTTGGCATATGTGCTTGGCAGCATTGTTGAAGAGTTTGATGTAAAAATAGTTTTCTCTGGTGCATATTTTGCCAAATCATTATAGAACGAGATCTTGATTTCTAATTTTTCAGGGACAGATTCGCTAACTAAATCGGCATCTTTTACTGCTTCCTTTAAATCGGCGGTATAAGATAAACGAGCTTTTGTAGCATCAATTTGTTCTTGTGTAGCACCACGAGTAGCTTTAAATAATTCGGCAAATTTCTTATGAAATTCTTTTCCGCTTTCTAATCCTTTTTCAAAAACATCGTACACAGTTACATTATAACCATGAAAGGCCGTTTGCCAAGCAATTTGAGAGCCTAAAACACCAGCTCCTGCAATTGTTACATTTTTTATTTTCATTATTTTATATTTAGTTATTTATGTTAATACAATTTTAAAATATCCCAATATTATTTTTCTTCTAAATCAAATTGCATTTTCTTTTTTACACTATCTGTAAGCCTATAAATACAGTTGCATTTTAACAATAAAAAACTGGATTTCAGTATTATACCACTTTTTTATTTTACCAGTAAAGCACTCGTAAAATTCAAATAACAGTATAATCAAAGGTAATTATTTAATATGCTATTATGGATACTGTTCAAGATAATTACCTGTAAAATAAATATATTCAAGGCATAAAAAAAATAAACAGAATAAAGGATAATATATGATTATTAGCAGTTTAATTTTCTGACGAAAAAATAACTCGAAAGTAGAATTAGGGATACGGTTATAAAAACAGCTGTATATCCAATATAAAAAATCAACAGTCCTACAATTAAGGGAAAAACGGTAGAAAATATTTTCCCTGCACCAGAAATTCCGGCATATATTGTTCTGTTTTCATTCGACGAGATCTCCAACAAAATACCATTATTAGAAATTTTAAAAAGAGAAACAAAGATCCCTGATAAAACAAAAATAAACTGAAAATAAAATTGATTATCACTTAATATCAGAGCAATTATAGGAATAATACTCCCAATAACTATTGCAATAATTAAGAGCGATTTATAATTTATCTTTTTTGAGAATCGATAAAATACAGTGCTTATAAATAACATTCCCGTAATTCTAAAGACGAGAAAATTACCTATTAATCCATAAGATAAGTCAAAATTTTCTTTGGCCAGCAAGATCAAAAAAGGTAAAAAGCCTATCCCAAGCCCCAGCGTATTCAGCATCAATAAATAATATTTTAGATTCTGATTATTTTTTATTTCTTTTGGAATCAATTTAAAAAAGTCTATCAAGCTTCTTTTAATAGGATTTATTGACCGAATTTCTTTTAAATTCCAGAACCCAAAAGATGCAATTAGCAATAAAATTCCCGCAATTAAAAAGAGTACGGAATAATTATCCGGATATTCAAACTGTTTAATTAGATATCTAACAACAATTGCGGAAAGAAAAACACCAATACTTCCTACAATTTCTTTTATCGAGAAAAATTGTTTTCGGCTTTCTTCTTTTATTGATTTCCCAAGTATGTCGATATATGACACATTTGAATAGCTTCCGCTAAAAGAAAAAATTGATATTAAGATAAAAATCAAGAGGATTATTGTATTGCCACTTAGTGAAGAAGAAAAAAAGAACATTGCCGACATCGATAATAATGCAACAATTCTAAGGTTTATTCCTAAAATTAAATATTTTAATTTAAGTGCGTTTTTAGATAGTATTGGAGCAAAAAGCAGTTGAAAAACGCCAGAACCGCCAAGCATAATAGCCGATAAGAAACCAAGATGGACAGCATTTCCTCCCGCTTTTACAAGCATCGAAGGAATAATTGTATCAATATCCATAAAATTGGAAGCCAATGCCAGAAACACAGAATGCCACAAAAAACTACGGAAATTTATTTTTGATCGTTTAGGAGATATTTGCATTATCTAAATATTATTTTTTTTCTGCTTTAAGCAGTCGGACATAATGTTTAAGATAAAATTTTTCTTCGAAATTGATAAACCCATACTCCGTTAAAATATTTTGCCAATCTCTTTCGATAAAATCAAAAGCATATTTACATTCTATCGCTTTAAAAATAAACCGATGATGAAAAGGCATTTGTGCCATATCAAATTCTGCAAAATCAAGAATATTAAATGTGCCCCCGGGTTTTAAATGATTGTAGGCGTTTTGAATAACTTTTTTTCTTATTTCGTGCGGAAATCCATGGATGACAAAGCTAATGAATATTTTATCGAATTTTCGATCCAATTCAAATGGTTTATCGATTCTTTTATTGATGAATTTGAGATTAGAAAAGTCCTTGCAATTTTTCATAAATTGCTTTTCCATTTCTTCTGAAATATCTAAACCAAAAAGCAGGGATTTATTGGAAACATATTTATTCATCAATAAAATATTTCTACCTGTTCCACAACCAAGATCCAAAATTTCATCGTTTTGTTTAATCTCCAGATGAGATATTGCTTTTTTTATAAACGATTTGTACAAGCCAAAAGAAGCAATATTCATTAGTTTATCGTAATTTTTTGAAATTGCTGGGCTTAATTCAACTCCTGAATCTGGGTATAATTTTTCCATTCTCTTTGCTTTTATAAGTCTTTAAATACTCTTGCTAACGAATATCCCGGGGCATCAACTTTTAAATCCAAGAAATACCCAAAAGGTGTTTGTTCAACTTCAAATCCAGAATTTTTAAGTCTTTCCTCAATATTATCAAACACTGATTTAGTAAATTCAGGATCGGCTTTGCTTTCTGATAAATGAGCAAAAGAATGTAGAATAATTTTCTTCGTGCTGTTTTTGCCAGCAATCCATTTGAGATTCTTTAATAGCTTTTTTTTAACTGCTGATTCCTTTTCTTCATCCTCTTTCTCGACCTGAATAAATGCAGCCTGAATATTTTTATAGCTTTTCTGTTCCGTAAATTCAGGCATAGAATCAATAGTCTTTATCGTTGGATTATACGAAAAGCTATTCATATATATCATTAATAATTTCATGGTTTAAATATTTAGATACCTCAAGCAAAAATCAATATAAAAAAGCAGAATACAAATAGAAATTGGTTTTATAGCAAGTAAATTCCTTCTTCCGACATCCGAATTAATTTCTTCTTATACAAACCGCCAATGGCTTTTTTAAAAGTTTTCTTGCTCATTTCTAATTGAGCGTAAATGTCCTTGGGCTGACTTCTATCCGTTAATGCCAAGAAACCTTCTTTTTCTTTTAGGAGTTCTAAAATCTGCATAGCACTTGGTTCAACATTTTCATAACCTTGTTTCTGAAGACTAATATCTATTTTACCATCTTCACGAATATTTTTAACATATCCTGTTAGCGATTCTCCCACATTCAGTTCGCGGAATGTTTCGTTGGCAAATGCCAAGCCCTTATGCACATGATTAACAATAAGCGTATAACCCAAATCCGATCTTTCGGTAACCAGTAAATCAACCTCTTCACCTACTTCAACACTAATAAAATCAATTTCCAAAAATTTATTTAGTTTATTAGAAGCAACCAATCGGTTGGTTTTTTCATCCAATAAAAGACGAACAATATACCAGCGATCGATTTCCATGCGCTGATTTTGCTCGCTAAATGGAACCAAGATTTCTTTTTCTAAACCCCAATCCAAAAAAGCACCAAAACGATTTACATCTTTCACTTGCAAAAAAGCAAACTCATTTAAAGTAAATTTAGGGGTGAGATTTGTGGCAATTAATCGATCTTCTGAATCGTTATACACAAATACTTCCACCTCATCATCAACCTCAGCATTTTCTGCCATATATTTATTTGGCAACAAAACATCGTTCTCTTCTTCGTCTACCAAATAAGCACCCTGATCCAGTATTCTATCTATACGTAAGAGGTTGTATTCGCCCAGCGTTATCATAAAAATTCCTTTTTTACAAAGAACGGTATTATTTCTGAATGCTATTTCGGAAGAAGCGGATAATATCTTTAGAAGAAAATCACTTGTAAAATAGCTTTCCTGTAAGGAGTAATCCCGCAAATACAAAAACAGCAAAAGTTAAACTGCTAAAAGCCAGCTGCATTCCGCCAGACAAAATATGACCACTAGTGCATCCACCTGCCATCCTTGCGCCAAAGATTAATAAGAAACCACCTATGAAAGACCACATAATTCTTTTCCAAGCCGTTTTTCCTTTAAAAAGTATCCAATTGGAATGCATTAAAGTGAATTTGAATTCTTTTTTAACAAGAGAAATAACGAGTCCTGCTAAAAAAGCACCACCCAAAAAAATTACCTCCCAATGACCTGGTTTTTGAATTTTTGTAAAATAATTATTGTTGCTTATTCCTGCGATAAGATCGGACAGATAAGGAAAGGCTGTAGAAGCTCCTATAGGTCTGTTTGTCGTTAGATTGGAAAACACGATAACGTTTAAAAGTGCTAATGCGATGCCTGAATACATCCATTTTAAATCTTTTACTTTTTCCATTTTATGTAACCAGAAAGACGCTCCGATAAAGATTCCTCCAAATACAAAAAGAAGGATATAAAACAGCATATTTGTTCCGATTAATGAATGTAGAGAAAGCGCACCAAAATCGGGACCTAAAACAGCTTGCAAATAAGGGAATAAAAGTGTAAAAACAAGCCCTCCAAATAAACCTCCAATTATCCCTACAAGAGCATCAAGAGAACCTTCGCCCAAGGAAACAGCTAAAGTGCCGGGGCAATAACCTAAAATGGCCATGCCTGATCCAAAAATTAGTCCCCCAAAAATAATTCCGCCTAAAATAAATGGTTTTACGTGGAAAGAAGCCAAACCAAAAACAATTTCTAAATTCAATAAAATTACTCCAATACCAACAGATAAAGCAATTGCTTTTGCAACTGCAAAATTTTTACGCATCGCTAATCCAGCGATTACATTGTATTTATTCAGTTGGGCATACTGCAAAGAAGCGCCGAATAAAAAGCCCAAAATTAAAATTAATAAAGTCATTTTTCAATTTATATCTTTAGTTAAAACAAAAGTATAAGAATACATCTAGATATCTAGTTATTTTAATTATTATTAACACTCGATGAAAACGTGTTGAAAAATTCAAAGAATAAAGCAATTCAAAAAAAATACTTATTATTGCCAAAAACCTGACTATGTACGATTCTTTAGAAGCACTCGATCAAATTCGTTTAAACTTCAGTCCTGCAGCTCTTCATTCTCTCAATATTGCTATTGCAGTAGTAATGTTTGGTGTGGCTTTAGAAATCAAACTCGATCATTTTAAAGCATTGGTAAAAAATCCTAAATCGCCACTTATTGGTGTTTTTTCCCAATTTATAGTACTTCCTGCACTTACTTTTCTACTGGTTATTGCTTTGAAAGATTATTTATCGCCAACTATGGCTTTAGGAATGATATTAGTGGCTTCTGCACCCGGAGGGAATATTTCTAATTTTATCTCTAGTTTGGCAAAAGCTAATTTGGCATTGTCGGTTAGTTTAACTGCTTTTGCAACTTTAAGCGCAATTATATTCACCCCTTTAAACTTCGCCTTTTGGGGAAAATTAGCCATTAATATTTACGCAAAAGATGCCGCAGATATGGTTCGTCCGCTTGAGATAAATGCCTATCAGATGTTTCAAACGGTATTTATTATTCTCGGGATTCCTCTTTTGGTTGGGGTTTTTGTAAACTCTAAATTCCCGAAGTTAACGGCCAAAATTTTAAAACCAATAAAACAGATTTCGATAGTGATTTTTATACTCGTCATTATTCTAGCCTTTAAAAACAATATTCAACATTTTCTCCCTGTTATCAAGTTTATATTCCTTATTGTGCTTATTCACAACGCAATGGCATTGAGTACTGGTTATTTCTTAGGCTATATTTTTAAACGCCCTATTGATGACCGAAGAACACTTTCAATAGAAACCGGCATCCAGAATTCCGGTTTAGCTTTAATATTAATTTTCAACCCTAAAATTTTCCCTCCCGAAATGGAATTAGGGGGAATGGCCATTATTGCTGCCTGGTGGGGAATCTGGCATATTATCAGTGGTTTTGCTTTAGCGGCTTATTGGTCCGGTGGATTCTCCCAGCTTGGCTCATTTTTATTTAAAAAACGTTTTGCAAAAGTTAAAAGTAAATAAATGGGACTCAAACGAATTGATAAGAAATCATATCTATATCTTTTCTTAAAAAATTTTGTTGTATTTTGGCATAATCGTGTTTTTTATAGGCGTATTGTTATTCAAAACCGAGACCAAGTTCCTAAAAATGCACATCTCATTTTTACGGGAAATCATCAAAACGCTTTAATGGATGCCTTGGTATTTTTAATTGGTGTAAAGGGACGCTTGGTTTTTATGGCTCGCTCCGATATTTTTAAAAACCCTTTTATTGCTACCATATTGTATTTTTTACGACTGCTTCCGATTTTTAGAATTAAAGATGGATATAGCGCAGTAAAGAAAAACGACGAAATATTTCAAAAGACTATCGATGTTATAAAAAATAAGATTGGTCTTGTAATTATGGCAGAAGGAAATCATGGCGGAGAACGTCGTTTGCGCTCGCTTAAAAAAGGTTTTGCACGCATTGCTTTTCAAGCGGAAGAAGCCAACGATTTTAAATTAAATATGCAAGTGGTTCCTATCGGAATTGATTATTCTGATTACGCCGATTATAAAACAGAATTGCTTATCAATTTTGGGAAGCCCATTTCTGTTTCTGATTATGTTGAGTCTTATAAGGAAAATTCTGCTATTGCAATAAATCAAATGAAAAAGCAATTGGCCAAATCGCTTATCCCATTAATGGTGCATATAAAAAGCGAGACATATTATGATCTTTATAATGAGCTTCGTGAAATCTATAAACTTGAAATGGCTAAAAAAATGGGCTTTCCATCTGCTAAGCAGCCCTATAAATTACAAGCCGATCAAGCCTTAATTAAACATTTAGAATCTTTTGAAGAAGAACATCCAAATGATATGGATGCTTTTCAAGAAGTAGTTATTCGCTACCGCGATACAATCCAAAAACACAAGTTGAGCTATTCAATAGTGCGCAAAAAAACCTGTCCGGTTTTACATTTGCTTGCTGAATCATTGCTTTTTATAATAGCCTCTCCCGTATTTTTCTTGGGTTGGCTATTAAATTACTTACCTTTTGGATTTTCTTTCTGGGTAGAAAGGCAATTTAAAGATAAGCAGTTTAGGAGCAGTGTAAAATTTGTTGTTAGTATGTTTATCTGGCCACTTTTCCACTTTCTTGAAACTTTGGTCGTTTGGTTCCTCTTTAAAAAATGGACAATTATTTTAGGCTTTTTTATTGCGATGCCTATTTTGGGAATTTTGGCAAGAGCCTATTGGTTTTTTTACAGTCAGTTTTTAAAAGCTTGGCGCTGGTCGAGATTAAAGAAAAAAAATATTGAGGCTTATCGTTCGATTAAAAATGATCAACAGGAAATTTTTAGTAAAACTGCCGCAATAGTTGCTGAAGCATAATCTAATGCCTGTTTTTAAAGAACGCTCCTTCGTGTCCCTTTGTGCTGTACTTTGAGTTCCTTTGTGTTTAATGTTTTTCTTTATTTGCAAAAAAACTATGAGCAAGTAAAATAAAAACTACAGATTCCAGAATATTATAAATTGCAATATTTTATCAGCGTTATCAGCGAGAACATTTTTATCCGGACGTATTTTTCCCCGCAGATAACGCAGATTATCGCAGAAATACATGTATTATTGAGTTTGCCAAGAATGCCGATAGTTATCGGTAACCTATTCACGAAAGCTTTATTAATAGCGTTTTATTTTTAGTGGAATTTTGTGTTTTTGTGCTTTGGTGGCAAATAAATTATTTTTCGGAGTGGGATCACAAAGCACCTCAAAGGAATTTTCCTAAAACTATTTCTTTACCAGTATAAAAAACAACTCTCTATCCTTTCGGGGCTTGATAGAATTATAAGCCGTTTCAAA
>JAGGUP010000137.1 GCA_021158405.1 Bacteroidales bacterium | reverse complement strand
TTGTTTTTGTCGATCAAAAATACAATGAGCCTGTAATTTGTATCGGCCATTCTCAGGGAGCAACAGCAGCTATAATAGCTGCTTCCAAACGGCCTGATCTATTTAAATCCTTGATTCTTATTGAGCCAGCTTCAGTTTCTACGGCTTTAGGATATTTAGTTAAACTAACGCCCTATTTTATAAAGAAAAACTTCCAGCCTTTTAAAAGCGGATTGGAAAAACAAGATATTTGGGAGAGCAGAGAAGCTTTTTATAAAGATTGCAGGAACAACAAAGCTTACAAAAGAATAAGTGACAAGGTATTAAAAGATTTTGTGAATTTCGGTCTTAAACCAATTGATAGTGGAAAATTCAAATTGACTTTTTCATCAAAATGGGAGACCTCAAATTATGCTTTGGCTCCTAATATTTGGAAGTATTTAAAAAAAATACAAATACCAATTCATATAATTGCAGGAAAGCCGTCTTTGTTTTTTAGTCCGGATTTACGTGTAAAATGGGGAAAATCATTTTCAAATTTAACTCTGGAAGAAAATAGAAGTTTTGGTCATTTAATTCCATTGGAAGCTCCTAAAATATGTGCGGAAATGATTAATAAAATATAAAGCAATTATATTCAAATAATTACCTCCCAAACTTTTCTTCCAATCCCTCAAATACTTCCAAAACAGCAGGACAAATCACCGTGTTTTTAACGCTTAGGTTTAGCAACTGATGGAATTTATCACGGTCGGTATGTGGATATTCCCGACAAGCTTTGGGTCGCACATCATAAATAGAACAGTAATTATCTTCACCTAAAAAAGGACAGGGTTGTTGCCTAAAAACATAATCATTCTCCTCATCAAGCAATAAATAATCTTCAACAAGTTTTGCAGGACGAACACGCAGATGTTTTGCAATACGCTGTATATCTTTATCGGTAACGATAGGGCTAATACTTTTGCAACAATTAGCACATTCCAAACAATCGATATGCGAAAAAGCTTTATCGTGCAAATCACTGACAATAACATCCAAATTTTTTGACTTCTTCTTACGCAATTGAGCAGCTAACTTCTTATTCTTCTTCAGCGCTAGCTTTGCTTTTTCGGTATGTGCTTTAAGATCAATCATAAATAAGGTGAAAAAGTGATGAAGTGAAGAGGTGAAACAAAGCTTACCACTTCCTCACCTCATAACTTTGTAACTTTAATTAATTCCTCTTCTTTTCTTAATCTCATCGTAAGCTGCATTCAGCTTCTGAAATTTATCTTCTGCGGCATTTCGTACCTCTTCTCCCAAATGGCTCACCTTATCGGGATGGTATTTTATAGCCATTTTATGATAGGCTTTTTTAACTTCATTATCATCGGCATCGGGAGTAATTTCCAAAATCTTATACGCGGATTCCGTGTCTTTAACAAACATGGCTTTTACCGAGTTAAAATCCGCAGTATTAAGACCCATAAATCCGGCAATATTCTGAATCATCAAGATTTCCGAATCAGCTGTCACCCTGTCAGCTCCCGCAATTCCAAACAAATAATGTAAGAGCTGCAATCGTGAGGAATAATCCATCGAAGAACGCACTTGCACACTAACATCCTGTATATTGATCTCTTTATTCAGCAGTTCTTTTAAAACCTGCATCAACTGAATGGTTTTAGCTTCACCGAAATTGCTTACGAAAAAACGTTTCACATAATCCAATTCCGATTTCTTTACAACACCATCGGCTTTCATAACTGCTGCAGAAAGCACCAAAAGGCTTACACTAAAATCTCCCGATTGTGTAGGTCTACCTGTAGAAGCATAAGGATGTCCCTGAAAACCAGAACCTTCAATTTTAGTCCCACTTTCAAACATAGAACCAAACATAAAGCCTAACAAACCTCCTATTGGACCTCCAAGCGCCCAGCCTAAGCCACCGCCTATCCATTTTCCATAACCTGCTTTATGCGTCACAGCTTGATAAGTTTCATTTTTATTTTGTTTTTTAGATGCTGAATTACTCAAGTAAAAAAAGAAAACTGCAATCCCAGCTAGTATGAATACGATCGTCATAATTTATAATTTAGCGCAAAAATACGGATATCCCCTTGCGAATCCATAAGAATTTAAGATTTATACACATTTTGACGCAATATTCCTCAAAAATCACACCAATCAATCCTAGTCGACAGAATAACCGAAAAACGCTTTTCTTTTCATTTGAATATTCTTTACATTTGCCTTTTTAAACGCAAAAACATATATCCATGAAAAAAACATTTTTTATACTTCTAGCTATGAGTATTTTATTCTCTGGCTGTAAAACAAAACAAAATCAAATGGGAGACAATCCATTTTTTGCTGACTACGGAACTCCTTTTGAGGTTCCTGATTTTTCTAAAATAAAAACAGAGCATTATTTGCCCGCTTTTGAAGAAGGAATTAAACAACATGCGGCAGAGATTGATAAAATTGCCAATAATGAAGCTCCAGCTACTTTTGAAAACACTTTAGAAGCAATGGATAAAAGCGGTGCTCTATTAGATAAAGTGAGTAGTGTATTTTACAATCAATTTAGTGCCAATACTAACGATGATATTAAAGCAATAAATAAAGAGATCGCCCCTAAATTGGCAGCTCATAGTGATAACATCAATCTGAATGCTAAACTATTTCAAAGGGTAAAAACAGTTTATGATGAACAAAAAGAATTAAATTTAACTACAGAAGCTAAAAATGATCAAGCTTTAAATACAGAGCAAACATCTTTATTAGATAAAGTTTATAATGGTTTTGTACGCGGAGGCTCTAACCTAAATGAAGCCGACCAAGCAATTATGCGCGAGATCAATGGAAAACTTGCTTTACTCTATCCTAAATTTGGCGAAAATGTGGTTAACGACCGCAATGCTTATGCTCTGGTTATTGAGAACGAAAAAGACTTAAGCGGACTTCCTCAATCTGTTCGTGATGCCGCTTCTGAAACGGCCAAGGCTGCAGGTAAAGAAGGGAAATGGATGTTTACTTTAAACAAACCCAGTTGGATTCCATTCTTACAATATGCTGACAATCGTGAGTTACGTAAGGAAATTTATACCGCTTGGATGAATCAAGGAAATAATAATAACGAAAATGACAATAAAGAAGTCATTAAAGAAATTTTAAAACTTCGTTTACAAAAAGCACAACTCCTAGGTTACAATACTTTTGCCGATTATGCTATTGATAATAATATGGCCAAAACACCTGAAAATGTTATGACTTTGCTAACCAAATTATGGGATGCTGCATTACCAAACACCAAACAAGAAGCGAAAGAATTACAAGCTATCGCTAATAAAGAAGGTGATCATATTAAATTAGAAAGCTGGGATTGGTGGTATTATACCGAAAAACTTAGAAAAGAAAAATATGCTTTAGAAGAATCAGAAATGCGTCCTTACTTCTCCTTAGCAAATGTGCAAGCAGGTGCTTATGAATTAGTTCACCGTATTTACGGAATAAAATTGATTCGTCGTACTGACATTCCAGTATATCAGGAAGATGTGGAAGCTTGGGAAGTTCAAGAAGAAAATGGCGATCATATTGGAGTTTTATTGGTTGATTATTTCCCGCGTGCCAGCAAAAGAGGCGGTGCTTGGATGTCATCTTACCGCAAACAAATGGGAAGTGGTGACGATTTTGTGAGCCCTGTAATTGTTAATGTTGGAAACTTTACTAAACCAACCGCTAACGAACCTTCTTTATTAAGTCTCGACGAAGTACAAACACTTTTCCATGAGTTTGGCCATGCACTTCACGGTTTATTATCGAATGTTAAATACAGTTCAATCTCAGGAACTTCTGTTAAAAGAGACTTTGTTGAACTGCCTTCTCAAATTATGGAAAACTGGGCTTTAGAGCCGGAAATGCTGAAAATTTATGCAAAACATTATGAAACAGGCGAGCCTATTCCTGACGAATTAATCGCTAAAATTCAAAAGAGCGGACAATTCAATCAAGGATTTATTACTACAGAATATTTGGCTGCCAGTATATTAGATATTAAATATCATATGCTGGACAATGTGAAAGATATTGAAAATCTGGATGTGTTGGATTTCGAAAAACAAGCGATGAATGAATTAGGATTAATCAAGGAAATTATTCCTCGTTATAGAAGTACTTATTTCAATCACTCCTTTGGTGGTGAAGGATATTCTGCCGGATATTACGTCTATATTTGGGCGGCTGTTTTAGATTCTGATGCTTATCAAGCATTTGTTGAAAACGGTATTTTCGATAGAGCTACAGGCGAATCTTTACGCAAAAATATTATTTCTCGTGGTGGTTCTGACGATCCAATGAAACTCTACAGAAATTTCCGTGGAGCCGATCCTTCTATTGAACCTCTACTTGCAAAACGCGGACTGAAATAATCTAAGTTATTGAAAGTTTTAAGATTAAGGCCGGCATTTGTCGGCTTTTTTTCGGCTTAATCTTTTGTCTAAATGACTAAACATATTAATCTCACGCAAAGTCGCCAAGTCGCCAAGACACTAAGTCCAGATAAAAGCTGAAATAAATCTAAAAATCATATTCCTTTGCGTCTCTGCGCCTTTGCGAGATAATAAAATAAATTACTATTCATTTACTTTTGCATCAAAATGATATATGTTTTTAAACGCGAAAATCCAGCTAATTAAAAAACTCTGCGTCTCTGCGCCTTTGTGTTTAAGTCATTTAACCGCAATAGTCGCAAAGTTGAACGCAATGTTTGCAAAGAAAACCATATCGAATTTGACGTTTATTCTTGTGTCCTAGGTGGTTATACCAACAAGAATACCAAATAACCGATATAAACAGTTTCTTTTCTCCTTTTTTCTCATCAAAAAATATTTCCATAAAAAGGCTACTAAAAGATTTTGTGATTCAAAAAAGAAAAAACAATTCTATTTATTTATCAGTCATTTGGAATTATAATTGGTATTAGAATCAGAATTCAAGACTATAAAAAAGGGCAAATCTATTGAAATGCCCTTTTTATGCGATTTGATTTTTTTTATTTCTCAACTACATTTTTCATTCCCATAGTAATGGCATCCTGATTTAAAGGAATCAACTTATGATGCCTTTCGGGCAGCGATTTTTTAAGTCCGCGAATAACATTTTCAAGTTGTACAATTGGCTTTACTTGCATAAAGGCACCGAGTACGATCATATTGAAAATTTTAGGGTTTCCCATATCTGATGCCAATTTTGCTCCGTCAATCGTATAAATTTTGATATCAGTGCGAGTTGGAGGTTTTAATATTCCATTAGGATCATATAAAAGCACTCCACCTGGTTTAACGGTATTTTGGAATTTATCCATCGATTGTTGATTGAGGATAATAGCTGTATCGAAGTTTGTTAAAATAGGAGAACTAATTCTTTCATCACTAATAATTACAGTAACATTAGCTGTTCCTCCACGCATTTCTGGTCCGTAAGAAGGCATCCAGCTTACTTCTTGGTCTTGCATAATTCCGGAATAGGCAAGAATTTTACCCATTGAAAGGACACCTTGTCCACCAAAACCTGCGATAATCATTTCTTCAGTCATAATACTTAATTTTTGAAAGATTATTTAACTAGTTCACCATCTACTTTAATATCTCCTAATGGAAAATACGGGAACATATTATCTACCATCCAGTTATTAGCGTCTACTGGCTCCATTTTCCAACCAGAGTTACAGTTCGAAACAATCTCGACAAATGCTAATCCTTTGTTTTCTTTTTGAATTTCAAAAGCTTTACGAATTGCTTTTTTTGCTTTACGAACTGCATTTGGTGTATGAACAGCCTGACGCGTTACATAATGTGTGCCTGGTAATTGTGCGACTAATTCGGTCATCTTTAAAGGAAAACCCATCGTTTTAACATCACGGCCATAAGGAGAAGTAGAAGACTTCATTCCGGGTAATGTTGTTGGAGCCATTTGGCCACCTGTCATACCATAAATACCGTTGTTTACAAAGATTATAACTATGTTTTCTCCACGATTACAGGCGTGAATAGTTTCATTACCGCCAATTGCTGCTAAGTCACCATCACCTTGATAAGTAAAAACGTATTTGTTTGGCCATACTCTTTTAATTCCGGTAGCAACTGCAGGTGCTCTTCCATGAGCAGCTTGAGTCATGTCGATATTCATAAAATCGTAAGCTAAAACAGAACAGCCAACAGGAGCAACTCCAATAGTATCTTCCCAAATTCCCATTTCCTCGACTACTTCCATGGTAATGCGGTGAGCAGTACCATGACCACAACCCGGGCAGTAGCTCAAAGGTGCATCAGTCATTAATTTAGTTTTTTTATAAACTAAATTTTCAGGTTTTATTATTTCTTTTACATCCATATTTTATCCTCCAATAATTTTTTGCTCCAAAGCTTCAAGTACTTCTTCAGGAGAGTGAATAACACCACCATAACGACCATAATGTTCTGCTGGAACTTTTCCGTTAATGGCTAAACGAACATCTTCAATCATTTGTCCGGCACTCATTTCAACAGCTAAAAATCCTTTAACCTTATCGGCCAATGCATTTATTTCTTTCATTGGAAAAGGAAAAAGAGTTATTAAACGGAAGATCCCCACTTTAATTCCTTTCTTGCGAGCCATCTCCATAGTTTTTTGTGCAATTCTTGCACTAGAACCATAAGCTACAATTACATAGTCTGCATCGTTGCAATTAATCATTTCATAACGAACTTCGTTTTCCTCCATTTTCTTGTATTTAGCCTGGAGTTTATGGTTGTGGGCTTCTTGGCGATAAGGATCTAATTCAAGTGAAGTGATAATATTTCTTTCACGAGTTTTAGGTTTTCCTGTAGTTGCCCAATCGCCATATTGTTCAATTATTTCTTCGTTAGTTAATCGTGTTTTTTGTTTTGGCATAATCACTTTTTCCATCATTTGGCCAATAACACCATCTGATAAAATCATTACCGGATTTCTGTATTTGAATGCCAATTCAAAGGATAGATCCACAAAATCTGCCATTTCCTGAACAGAAGCGGGAGCGAGAACCAAAAGGCGATAATCGCCATGTCCACCTCCTTTTGTTGATTGGAAATAATCCGCTTGCGAAGGTTGGATAGTACCTAAACCTGGTCCGCCACGAACTACGTTAACAATTACGCAGGGTAATTCAGAACCTGCAATATAAGAAATACCCTCTTGCTTTAAACTAACCCCAGGGCTAGAAGAGGAAGTCATAACTTTTTTACCTGTACCAGCAGCTCCATAAACCATGTTGATAGCGGCTATTTCGCTTTCGGCTTGTAAAACGACCATACCTGTGCGGTCTTCTGGGCGTTCTACCATTAAATATTCTATGACTTCTGATTGAGGAGTGATAGGGTAACCAAAGTAAGCATCCGCACCGGCTAGAATAGCGGCTTCAGCAATGGCTTCGTTTCCCTTCATCAATTTTACTTCACTCATATCTTATTAATTTTTTAAGATTTTAAAATATTAGGCAACTTTTACCTTATAAACAGAAATTACACCGTCGGGACAAACCACTGCGCAATTAACACAGCCTATGCAAGCCTCCGGGTTTTCCATATAGGCATAATGGTAACCTTTGCCATTAACGTCTTTTGCTAGCAATATTACATCTGTAGGGCATGCCGGAATACAAACACCGCATCCTTTGCATTTTTCTACATCGACTTCTATTGCTCCTTTAATTTTCGCCATCTTTAGAATGTTTTGAAATTTGATGCGAAAATACTCAAAATAAATGTCATTTCTTAGGTCGGAATTCTTTATTTATCAGGGGATTGATAATTTAGAAAGAATTTAAATTGATATGCATACATAGTTAATTTTGCTCCTTTGTAAACCCTTGATTAGTCGATGTTAATCGACTAACAGTTATAAAAGTTCTAATTTTTGCTTAGGGATTAAGGAAAAGCGTTTTGTCCTTAATTAAACTTGGAATAAAACCGAATGCCAAAAATAGAACTTCCCAAACGAACCATTGTACTTCCTTCTTTAATAGCTAATTTGTAGTCGGCCGACATGCCCATAGAGATTTCGGTAAAATAATCTTGAGTAATAAATTTTTCTTTTATCTCTGAAAAATAGCTTTTTAGATTTGCAAATTCTTTCAGAATTAGATTATCATCGTCGGTATAAGTTGCCATACCCATTACGCCAACAACATGAACGTTTTTTAAACTTTGAAATTCAGCACTTTGTAACAATTCAAAAGCATCATCTTTGTAAAAACCAAATTTAGCTTTTTCATTGGCAATATGAAATTGCAATAAGCAGTTGATAGTTCGCTTATTTTTAGCACCTTGCTTATTTATTTCTTTTAATAGTTTCAGACTATCAACTCCGTGAATTAGATGGATAAATGGCGCGATGTATTTTACCTTATTGGTTTGTAGATGTCCAATAAAATGCCATTCAATCTCTTTGGGGAGGTGTTCGTGTTTATCGACTAATTCTTGCACCTTATTTTCTCCAAAAATTTTATGACCGGCTTTATAAGCTTCCATAATATCGGTTTCCGGCTTTGTTTTAGAAACAGCGACTAATTGCACGTTTTTAGGAAGCTCATTTTTTATTCTTAACAAATTTTCGGTGATAGACATAATCGTATTTTTTACAAAAGTAAAGATTCCTTGTTGGAAAGAAAAGTAATATTATGATTGAAAATAAGTATCAATTGCTTTGATTGCATTTAGTGTCCGCTGCTTATTTTGTCCACTAATAAGTTGAAATGGAAAATTATTTTTTTCAAGCTCTTTAATATAGAGTTTTAGAATTCTGTTTCGCTGATGTGGATGTTCCCGAAGCGGATCGGGTTGCCAAACCAAATCAATGTCCGTTAATAAATATAAATCGTAATCTTGGTTTTTTACTTCATTAATTATCCAAGGGTGAACTTTTTTGTACTTGAACGCGCTCCAGATTTTAATTACAATAAGCTCTGTATCAATAAATAAATAATTGTTTGCCTTGGCTTTGTAAAACTGAATGTTTTCCTGTTGCTTTTTTGCGATTTGAAGCAAGTCGTTTTGATTGTACGTTCTTCCTAATCCGGATAAAAAATCACGAGCAAATTCAGGCACATAAAAAGTATTATAATAAGCTGCTAGATCTTCAGCTAATTGACTTTTTCCTGTGGATTCAGGTCCTAAAATTGCTATTCTCTTAAGCATTTTGTATTTTTTTATCTTGCTCTTCAATTTTTTTACTCCAGCTAATATAAGCCAGAATAGCGAGAATTAAAAAGATAGTGTATTGAATGCCGGTAAATCCATAGCCTTTTACAAAATAAAGAGGAATTGAAACGATATTCCCTATTATCCATAAAGTCCAGTTCTCAATTTTTTTATTTGCCATTAACCACATAGCAGCGAAGAAAATTCCTGTTGTAAAAGTATCGAGAAAAGGAGTCGCCGACCTAAAATCTTCCATGTTACCAGAAGTAAGTTGCTTGACAGCATAATTAAAGCTCTCAAGAAATCCTAAATGCGAAGGCATCACATCATAATGACGATAGACTATGATTACAAAAGCAGATGTGAAAATAAAAATAGCTGTTGCCAGAAGTTTGTCTTTGGTGTTGGTGCGGCTAATAGTAATATGACTTTGCTGATTGTCAATTATTTTGCTCCACATATACCATCCATAAATGCTCATCAAAGTATAATACACGTTGATAATCAAATCGCCATATAAACTCCATTGCGATAACAGATAAACATAGATGGCAGTACTTATTATGCCTGTGGGATAGACCAATATATTTTCTTTTCGGGCATAAAACACACTGATTACACCAAAAAATGCTGCTAAAAATTCAAGTAAGATATTGAATGTGCTAGCTGTTTGATAGGGTTGTATAAGAAATTCTATGAGTTCATTCATGGGTTTAAGAGTATATCCTTAAATCAGAATTAATGATTTTTAATATAAATACTGACTGAGGAATTTCGAAAGATTTTTCAATTTCAAGGGTAATAGCCTTCATAACATAGTTATATTCCCCAAAAACTTGTGTGCTCATGCTTGTATTTTCTACGTGTAGCTCTGTATAGTTTTTCAAACGATCGATAAAAGATAAAATGGCGGAAATATATTCGTCCTGCATAGGATAATAGCTTATTTCTATTGAGATATTCATCGTTTTGAATTTTATTGCGAGCAAAGGTAGCTAAAAATTAAAACTCGTAAATATTAATCTTCTGTCAATTAACAAAATAAAAAGCCGTAAAATTGCAGTGAAAAGCCTAAACCATTGAAAACTACAAAATTTCATTTTTCTAAAGTTGTTGATATTTCTGCAGCCCATTTATTGCACGATATTTATTCTTCGTTTTTAGCTCCCTTAATTCCGTTACTGATCGAAAAATTGAGTATTAATTTTTTCCTTATCGGAATATTAACGGTTATCCAACGCTTGGCCTCCTTGTTCAATCCATTTATAGGCTTATTGGTTGATAAAAAGGAATTACGTTATTTTATTATCCTTACTCCTGCAATAACAGCTATTAGTATGAGCATGATTGGTTTAGCGTCGAGTTATGCGCAATTGGCAGCTTTGTTATTTATAATGGGAATTAGTTCTGCTTTTTTCCATGTTCCGGGGCCTGTATTAATCAAGAAAGTGGCAGGCGATAAAACAGGATTGGGAATGAGTTTTTATATGGTTGCAGGAGAATTGGCAAGAGCAATTGGTCCACTAGTTATTGTATCTGCTGTTTCGTGGTGGGGTCTAGAATATACGTATCGTCTGATACCTGCAGGCGTTTTGGCATCTGTTATTTTATTTTTTAGATTGCGAAAATTGAAAAATGTAGATTTTAAGAAGCCGCCTGCAAACTTGAATATTAGACAGACACTAATAGATCTTAAGGGATTCTTTTATGTGCTCACTGGTTATTCTTTTACACGCGGATTGATGCGTGGTTTGTTAATAACTTTTTTACCTGTTTATCTTACTTCGCAGGGAGAATCTTTATGGGTTGCGGCTTCTTCTTTGTCTATTTTGGAATTAGCCGGTGCAGCGGGTAGTTTAGTAGCCGGAGGTATATCAGATAAAATTGGAAGAAGAAAAACATTGATTATCATCGCTTTGGTTACTCCACTTTTGATGTTTGCTTATAATCATGCTTCCGGAGCATTAAATATAGTTATGCTCGTTTTAATTGGCTTTTTCATTTTTGGTTCGGGGCCTGTGCTTTTGGCCATGGTCCAAGAAAAAAATACTGAACGCCCAAGTTTTACAAATGGAGTTTATATGACCATCAATTTTGTGCTGGGAGCTTTAGCCGCCTTATTTGTCGGATGGTTATCGGATCGAATTGGTTTACAAAGCGTTTTTCAGTTAGCGCCCGTTTTTGCAATGCTTGCCATTCCTTTTGCATTTATGTTTAGGGAACCAAGGAGGTAGTTGAGAAAGAAACACCATGATGAATTTACTCATAGCCCTACGAGGATTCCAAACCCTCTTAGGCTATGAGTAAATTGTTGAACGTCTTTCGTTTTATCTATCTAAATTTTATACCCAGAGTTACATTCACACCACTATCTCAGGTAAATTGGTTAGCCTGTTCCTCTAGGTTTTCACCTAAATCAAACGAATAGTGTATATCTAAGGTAATGAATCCCAGAACATCGGCTCCTGCTCCAAATTGAAGTGCAAAACTGTAATCTTCTCTTGGATTAGTATCAATTGGGTTGCTCTCATTCAGAAAGAAAGTTGCTGTTGGTCCACCTATAATATGCGCACTAACAATGCCAAGGTCAATTAATTTAATGCCCAACATTAGCGGGATTCTTAATGAATTAACTGTAGTTCCATCAGATGTTTGTTCACCATTTTCAAATATGGGTTCATTTTGCACCACATAATAAAATTCCGGTTGAATGTAAAGTTTACGTCCAAATTGCAAGAAAAAACCGGCTGAATAATTAGATTTGAATTGAGCCTCAATTTCTCCTTGATCAATAGTTGGTGTTATTAAATCAATTCCAACTTTTGGTCCATACCAAAAAGAGGTTTTTTTTGTTGGTTTTCTGTAACTGACTGGTTCTGGCCATACGAGATGCTTGTTGAAAGAAATATAGCCAACATACTTGCTAATAAAGTTTTTTTCAGAATAAATTAATTTAGATTCATTTTGGAAAGTTTAACCAAAGGAAGGAATTATTATTCTAAGGAAGGTGTTCTTCGAAGAAATATACAGTATTTTTAAAGGAGTGTATTCGCAATATTATTTCTTATCACCCTAAAAGCAGAATAAGTAAAAACTGTTTGCTTAAAAGCGAGCTAATTATAATTTAACTTTATCTTTGTGAAAAATTTTTACAATGAGCTTTGAAAATCAAAAGAAATTCGAACGGTATACAATTACATCGGCTTTGCCCTATGCAAATGGCCCTATTCATATTGGCCATTTAGCAGGCGTTTATGTGCCCGCAGATATTTATGCTCGCTATCTGCGTTTAAAAGGAAGAGACGTTTTATTTATTGGCGGTTCTGATGAACATGGCGTTCCAATCACAATTAAAGCTCGAAATGAAGGTGTAAGTCCACAAGATATAGTAGATAAATATCATGGAATTATCAAAAAATCGTTTCGGGATTTTGGCATTTCCTTCGATGTTTATTCCCGAACTTCAAACGCAATTCATCATCAAACGGCATCTGCTTTTTTTGAGAAACTGTATAAGAATGGTAATTTTATTGAGCAAACTTCCGAACAATATTATGATGCTGAAAACAAACAGTTTTTAGCAGATAGATATATCACCGGAACTTGCCCACATTGTTCGTATGAAAAAGCCTATGGCGATCAATGCGAAAGTTGCGGTACTTCCTTGAGTGCTACTGATTTAATCAATCCTAAATCGGCATTGAGTGGAAATGTTCCCCAATTAAAAGAAACGAAACATTGGTATTTGCCATTGAATGAGTATGAACCTTGGTTAAAAGAATGGATAGTAGAAGGTCATAAAAATGATTGGCGATCAACAGTTTATGGTCAGTGTAAGAGCTGGATTGACAATGGATTACATCCACGCGCAGTTACGCGCGATTTGGATTGGGGTGTAAAAGTTCCTATTCAGGGAGCCGATGGAAAAGTGCTTTATGTTTGGTTTGATGCTCCGATAGGTTATATCTCGGCCAGTAGAGAATGGGCAGAAGAAACTGGAAATGATTGGGAAAAGTACTGGAAAGACGACTCTACGAAATTGGTTCATTTTATAGGGAAAGACAATATTGTATTTCATTGCATAATTTTTCCTGCCATGTTAAAAGCAGAAGGATCTTATATATTACCTGATAATGTTCCTGCTAATGAGTTTTTAAATCTTGAAAATGATAAAATTTCAACTTCAAGAAATTGGGCAGTTTGGTTACACGAATATCTCGAAGATTTTCCCGGAAAACAAGATGTGTTGCGTTATGTGTTAACTGCCAATGCCCCGGAAACCAAAGACAACGATTTTACCTGGAAAGATTTTCAAGCAAAAAACAACAGTGAATTGCTCGCCATTTTTGGAAATTTTATCAATCGGACGCTTGTCTTAATACAAAAATACTATAAAGGAAGAGTTCCTGCAAAAGGAATACTGAATGCTTTGGATACTGTGACATTAACAGAATTAGCAACTTATCCTGAAAAAATTGGACATAGTATAGAAAATTATCGTTTTAGAGAAGCGGTGGGTGAATTAATGAATCTGGCACGATTAGGAAATAAATACCTCACCGAAACAGAGCCGTGGAAAACCATCAAAACGGATGAAAAAAGAGTTGAAACGATTTTGAATATTGCCTTGCAAATAAGTGCAAATCTTGCAATATTGTCGGAGCCATTTATCCCTTTCACTTCAGTTAAGTTAAAAGAGATGATGGGAATGTTGGCTAGTCATAGTTGGGATGCGGCCGGAAAAGATGATTTAATAAATGAGGGTTTAATATTACCAACACCAAGTTTGCTTTTTGAACGTATTGAAGATGAGGCTATAGAAGCTCAAGTGCAAAAATTATTGAATACTAAGAAAGCAAATGAATCCCAAGCAATAAAGGCATCTCCTGCAAAGGAGAATATTAATTTTGAGGATTTTGCGAAAATGGATATTCGCGTTGGAACTATTTTGGAAGCAGTAAAAGTAGCTAAAACAAAAAAACTACTCCAACTTAAGGTGGATATGGGTTTCGACCAACGAACTATTGTTTCCGGTATTGCCGAATATTTTCAACCGGAAGAAATTATTGGCAAACAAGTGAGTGTATTGGTTAATCTGGAACCAAAAACGCTGCGGGGAATAGAATCGCAGGGAATGATTCTTATGGCAGAAAATGCAGATGGAAGTCTGAAATTTGTAGCTCCTTTTTCAAATACAATAAATGGAAGTGAGATAAAATAAGTCATTGAGACTTTAATTTTGAGAAACAAAATTATTTAGTCGAAATGATCCTAAGCGTAGTCGAAGGATCTCTTGGGTTATATTAAATCGTTGAGATCTTCCTGACATGCCGGAATCTGTTCCCCTCCCCTTGGGCGAATTAAAAAAGAAATCCTTTACTGATACCTCGTCCGCTTGCAGCGAGGTAGTCATTTTAAGAAATTTTTAATAGCGGTTTTCTATTTTAAAAAATCGTTATTATTTTAAAATAAATAAGTCTCTCGACATTTTCTTTGTCTAATTTTTTCAATCTAAAGCTTTGTGTGTCCATTTATTTTTTTATATTCGCTTATTAAATAACTAAAAAACCAATGAGATGAATAAAAAATTACTGCTTTTTGTAAGTTTATTTCTTGCCAGTAACCTCGCCTTTTCAGGCGGTTTGGTAACTAATACCAACCAAAGTACGGCATGGACACGTATGCTTGTACGTGACGCATCAACAGGTATCGATGCTGTTTTTTATAACCCTGCCGGATTATCAAAATTGTCTGATGGATTCCATTTTTCAATTAATAATCAGATTTTAGCACAAACACAAAATGTGATCAGTACATTTCCTTACTTAAATTCTCAGGAGTATGAAGG
>JAGGUP010000009.1 GCA_021158405.1 Bacteroidales bacterium | reverse complement strand
GGACGACAAGGTGCTGTAGGCGGACGTTCTTTGGAAAACAATAGAAAAATGACTGCAGCTACAAGTGATACTATTCCATAAATAGAAAGCATTCCTGCTATTCCATTTCCTTCGGTGAGTATCGGAGTAAGTATCATTGCACTTAAAATTCCGATATACATAGCCAGTGTTCCTAATCCGGAAGCTGTGGCTCTTTCCTCAATAGGAAACCAGCGAGCAGCCAATTTTGTAATCGCATTTAGAAGAAAAGGTTGCCCAACAGCAATTCCAATTTGCGAAAGAAGTAATAAATCATAATCCGTTGATACCATTCCGCGTAGCAAACCAAAAACTCCCGTTAGAACCGCACCTATTCCTACTCCAATCCGAATACCATAAGTATCGATTACCCAAGAGGCAGGAAAAGAAACGACAATGTATACTATCATAAAACTTGCCGAAAGAATGCCAATTTGAATATCTGAGACTCCATAATATTGCGTAGCATCTGCCGTAATTGGGGCAAAAGTGATCCATAATAATTGGTTAACAGCAATGATAAACATATACACACTTAGCATCAGCCAGCGATATTTATACACTTTGAAACTTACAGATTCCATAAAAGAGAATTTTTATTAAAATATTAATTATCAGGCATTTTCAATTTAATAATCAAATTTCTATTTATTTACACGAGTAAAATTAACATAATAATCTTAGGAATAACATAAGACCTTTAGGATTTGATATTCTTTATCCACAACTAAAACAAAAGCCGGCTATCTTTGTCTTTCCCTTTTTCCCACCAATCGCCGGGAATCACAGACCAATTATTTAAAGGTTTGGGCGTAACTCTATTTTCCTTTTCTATCCATTTCATCAAATAATAACGGAGATCTTTCTGGGTTGAAGTAATTACTCTTCCTGCAATTTCATCTTTTGGGATTTTTGCACCAAGCGATAAATGTCCTCCACCACCGTTGCCTCTATAAGAATTCACAGCTACGGAATATATTTTCTTTAAATCGAAGGCTTGACCATCAGCCATGGAAAGGATTGAAATTTTTTCTCCTGATGCTTTGGTCACATCAACCGTATAAATTATTCCTGCAGCAGATGAAAAATTATAATAACTGGCAGCTAATTGTGGATTTCCGTGTGAAAATATTATCTCTCCTTTTTCATCTCGATTAAAATTAAGCAAATGATCCTCTGGATTTTTCATTTGGTTAAACCACTGACCATAAGAATATTCCAGATAATCTTTTATCTCTTGTCCGCTCATATTCATCGTATACAAGAGATTTTCAAACTTATACAAATTGAACATATCACGCACATAAACTTCCCCTTTTTTAATCTCAGCATTAAAAGAAAGTGGCGCGGCAAAAGAAATATCGGCATTTGTAAGATCGAGCTGAATACGCTGGATAAGATCGATAAAAGCAGAATTTCCAAAGAAAGATTCATGACTGGAAATTGTTTTGGTAAATTCACCGATAGGTTTTGCAACATAAGCCTTAACTTCTTCTATTTCAGAATTAAACATTTTCATAAAATCTTCGTCAGCTTTATATTCTTCAACCTTAATTACTTCGCCATTAATTTCTTTTTCCCATTTACCTGTATCATTATTTTTATTTAAGATAATAGTTGCCGCTGTTGCCGTTCTAGCTGAACCTTTTGTTCCGAGAATTAAAACCTTTTTCTCATCGGAATTTTTCACCCAAAAATTCCAGCTATTGTGATCGTGACCAACAAATACAACATCAAAACCGGGAACTTGCTCGGCAACAAGTTGTGAGGCATTTTCATTTCGAGGCAAATCGCTTGATTGTCCGTTATAGTTTGCATCCACACCGGCATGAAAAAGACCTATAAGTAAATCGGGATGCTCTTTTTCTTCAATTATTTCTACCCATTTTTTAGCCGTTAAAACCATATCCTGAAAATCTATTCCACTCCAGATTTTTTCGGGAAGCCACATCGGAATTCCCGGAGTTGTGAGTCCCAGAATAGCTATTTTCACTCCATCGCGATACAAAATTGTATAAGGTTTGAAGTAAGGATTATTCGTTTTTGTATCCACGGCATTTGCTGCCATCCAAGGGAAATCAAATTCTTTCTCTATTTTATCATAGACGGGATGTCCCGCTTCAATATCGTGATTTCCAACCGTTGCCGCGTCGTATTTCATATAATTCATCACGCTGGCGCAGATATGTTCAGATTCGGGTTTTTCAAAATTGGAATAATAAACTATGGGTTGACCTTGCAAAATATCGCCATTATCCAAAAGAATAACCGTCTGACTTTTATCCGCTCTTTGTTCTTCAACATAAGTATAAGCTTGGGCTAAAGAAGCATAAGCCGGTTTATCGTTTTTAAAATCCCAAGGGAAAAGAGCACCGTGCACATCACTAGTTTCAATCAGTTTTAATTTTACTGTTTGCGCTTGTAATGAGAATGTTGTTGCCAACAAAAAGGATAGCCCAATAATAAAAGTATAGGAAATTATAGATTGCTTTTTCATCGTTTTAAGTTTTCTGTTTTTATTTTACACTTTCTTCAATTATCTTAATTTCTTCCTCCATTAATTCATATAAAGCATACACCATTTGGTCTCATTCGTCTTTAAAGCAGTATAGATTTGCTTATTGCAAATTCTTCTTTTCTTTTGTCGGTGGCAAGAAATTTTCTCTTGTTATTACTTTTTTTCCTGTTTTTTCTTCAATTTCACGCCTTGTATTTCCTGCTATTGTGCCTCCTTGTTTGGCAATTCTTTTATTATCTTTAAAAGTTTCGGGTTTCTTTTCTTTTGAAATTTCGGTAGTTGTTGCTTCAGCAAGCATATTTAGTACCAATTCAAGGTTGTTCATATGGTCGCGTAAATTTTCTTTTTTTAGACCTTTTAGATTTTTATATTGCTTTGCAGTAAAACCACTCCAGGCTTTAGTAATCTCATCCGTTAAAATTGCATATTCCTGTCCCTTTTTAACTCCACGAGTTTCCCATTCGTCGGTTAATTCCTTCCGGACCTCGATACTTTTCAGACGTTGGTTAATCCATTCCTTGCTGTAGCCTTTGCGTAAATAGGTTTCCATTAAGCGTTCTATACCAAGTTCAGGGTCTTCAATTTCATCAATCCGCTCACGACCAACTTGAGCTAACCACATTTTAAAAGGTTCAGCTTTGGGCGATGAAACACTCTGTATAAGTCTGAATATCTGTTCAGTATCAGCAACATCGGTCAGGTAGAATTTACCATCGGAAGATTGCATTTTCAGCTGTCCCAATTTTGGGGACAACTCGCTTCCTTCTTTTTGAAGTTTTGTTTTTAATGCATTCCAATACTTTCTAGGTCTTGGACTATCTGTTAATATTTCAATAATATCGATGATTGAAAAATACCATTTTTCTTCTTCATCGTTCCAAACTGAACGTATTTGCTTTTGTTCAAATAATTTTATGGCGGTTTCTTTGGTCATAGCTGTTATTTTATCTTTTGGCTTTCACGAATATCTGTTATTCCTGTTACTCTATGCTTGTCGAAATGGCTTCATTAAGCCTGTTGAAATGCTATTTTACACTCCCTTCTACAATTCCTATCTCTTCCTCTGTTAATTTATACAAAGCATATACCATTTCGTCTATTTCTTTATCGGTTTTATTAATTTCGGCTTGAAGTTGATTGATTTCGTTTTTGTATGAATTAAAATAGTCTTCCCATTCGTCTTGTTGAACTAATGAAAGTTTTATTTTTTGCTTTTGAAGTTCAGAGACAAAAGACTTAAAATCGTAATCGTAAAAAGATGCTAGTTTTTTGCTGATATTTTCAACTAAAAAATTGGTTTTAATACGATTTACAAATTTGTTGCTTTTTGATTGAAGTTGTTTATTTAAAGAAAGCATTTTATCTGTAATCTCAATAAATGGCTTTTGGTAGGCCCTTTCGACTTGCGCTTTGTCGAGATTAGCAAGGTGTTTTTGAATTACGGACTTTTGAAATATTGACATTAAACACGTGTTTATAGTAGGGATTTCAAATTTACGATTAAAATTGAAATATAGAGTCTCTATTGCCAGGTTTGTTCCAAAGAAGCTTAGCACGTAGCCTTTGGTGTTCACAACTGTCAGTTAATCCTTCATTTGCTATGAAAAGTTCCTCTATCAATCTCACTAAGAGCAATCATTAATCGCTCTAGTTTTGCTCTTGCCTCTTCTGAAGTGCAATTAAAATTATTGACTATCATTGAAAAAATAATCTCCTCTCCACTTCGTGATTTGACATATCCTGAATATGCTTTCACACGATCAATCGTACCACTTTTGGCACTTAGATTCCATTCAGCAGAACTTCCTTTAAACATACCTTCCAAACGCCCTTCCTGTCCGGCGAGAGGCAAGGAATTATAATAAACATCAAAATAAGGACTGTGTTTTCGCATATAATTCAATAAAAATACCATTTGGTTTGGCGTAACTGCGTCGTATTGAGATAAACCACTTCCGTCTGTTAATGTCATTCCTTCGGTGTCCATTCCTTTTTCTTTCCAAAACTCCATAATTGCCTTGGCAGCAGGTTCAGTTTCAGCTTTGCCAATCAGTTTCAATCCACAATGGTTTAAGAAATGTTCAGCAAATAAATTGATACTACGAATGTTTGTTTGTGCTATAATTTCTGAAAGTGGAGGAGAATATGTTGCGGTAATTTCTTTACGAATATCGCTAACACTTTTTTCGCTGTTTTCAAGAATCCGAATACTCGATGCGTGGTCTTTTATTTTAATGCCACTTTCTCGCAATGTTCTATCTAATTCATAAGCAGCAAAATACGCAGGGTCTGGCAGCGAGCCTTTTACCTCAATATTTGTTTTTTCGCGAGGAAGCTCTCCTCTCAAATAGCGTGTATTACAATATGGTGCTCCAAGAATATTTGATTTATCTCCAGAAACTTTAGACGCAACTATATTATTATCAAAAACCAGAAATGGAACTTCAGGGCTGATTTTTTCGATTTCGGCTAAGGAACCAATTGTTTTTTCAGTATTGAAATAAATTGTGTAATAATTATCATAAATAGAAAGTCCGCAGGCTCCTGCCCCAAAATAATTCCCCATATTTATCCAAGACCAAGATAGAGGGACAATATCTCGGCTGTAAACTGTGGCATCAGCAATTACCGCACCTGCAATGGAATCAATATGAAGGTTTTTAATAGCATCTGTCCAATGCTGAAGAAATTGCTTGTCTTTTGTTTGATCAAAATATTTCGATCCCAATGTGGGATCACCTCCTCCTTTAATAATGATGTCGCCATGCAGAACATGAGTAATCGTGTCTATATTACCGGTATATTCAAGCTTCGTTTCGAATTTAAAATCAGAACCATATAATTCAAGCATGCTTGCCGTCGATAATAATTTCAGATTTGAAGCGGGTTTTAATGCCAGTTCAGGATTATAAGACGAAATAACCTCTCCTGTTTGAGCAGAAATAGCCAAAAAACCAAATCCTGCATTTTTGAAATCCTTATCCGTTTTTAAATCTTCCAGTACTTTATTTACAGAATAATCACTTGTTGTAAGCTGCGGGGCCTTATCAAACCCTATAATTAGAATAAGACTAAAAATTAAGACAAATAGAATTTTTCGCATTACTTCTAAATTTGATTTGTAATATTAAGAAAAATAGAGCAGATAGGAATACAAATTTTTAATGTGCTTTAAAAATCAGCAGAGAAAAGCAGACAATTTAGTGGTGAACGCAGCTGTCCGATTCAAGCAAAATTATTTTGAATTGTGGTCATTTTCAGCAAAATTCTGGCAATAGGTAAATTTTTTGCATAACGGCAGTCTGGCGGTTGGGCTATGAAACGTGGCAAAACTACGGCTTGCTTTTTTGTCCCCGGACAAAAAAGCTTTGGCGTGTTGCCCGTTTTTCTACCGAGTACGGATTGCCATGTTTTATTAGCCCTTGTGGGTAGTTTTTATCTATTTTTTTCATTATCAAAAATTTCAAAATATTCTTTAAAGATAAATTTTCTGTTTCTTTTAAATCCTGTATATTCTTCAATTATTTTTAGTTTCTCAAAATCAGACAATAATCTGTTTGCTGTTGAATGAGAAATCTTCATTTCATCTACTATCTTTCCCGCTGTAATTATTGGGTTTTCAAATAATATTTTTAACATTTTCATTCCCTTTTCTGTTTTACTTCCCAATTTTGGCAGTCTATTATTCTCAATATCAGATTTTAGTGTTATAATATCTTTAAATACTTGTATTGATGATTTTGAAGTTTCAATTACACCTACCAAGAAAAATTTTATCCATTGTTCCAAATCATTTTTCAGTCTTACTTGCATTAAGTTATCATAGTAATAGTTTCGATGTTTTTCAAAAAAATCAGATAAATACAATGCAGGTTTTTTAAGTATATCGTTACTTACAAGATATAATGTAATTAATAATCGCCCAAGTCTGCCGTTTCCGTCAAGAAACGGGTGAATGGTTTCAAACTGATAATGAGCAATGGCTATTTTGATTAAATGAGGGACATAAAATTCCGTATCGTTCAAAAAATTTTCCAAATCACTCATTAAGTCAGGAACATCT
>JAGGUP010000014.1 GCA_021158405.1 Bacteroidales bacterium | reverse complement strand
ACAAAAGTTCCAATAAGAAGTATACCAAGATGTTGAATTTCCTTGTATATCTTCAGGGTTTGTAACAATATACCAACCTTTGGAAACTTCTTTTAGAAATCCATTTTTAGACAGTCGCTCTCTATGTGTTCTACTTATTTCAGAAGATTTAATTGCAACTATATTTTCATCATCTTGTAGCTGACGTAATTCTTTTAGTGAATCTGCTAGTTTTTCTCCTGGTGTTGCCATTTTTATTTTCTTTTATATAGGCATTTAATTAGCTTACTATGTTGGACATTTATTAGCTTACTATGTTGGACATTTGTTAGCCTACTATGTTGGACATTTATTAGCCTACTATGCAAATATATATAAAACTTATGTTATTAGAAACTATTTAACCAATTCTATTCTTATATTCAATAGTATCTTATTAAGTAATTATATTGTAAGTTTAATAATAAAAGGAATACCTTTATTATTCTTATATCTTTCTCTAAGAGAACTCTGAGTTTGAAATGACACACAACTTAAATATATGTGCATTACACATATTTCTTATATAACGCAGACTTCAGTAAAATTACATAAGTATCATATTATCAACAATCAAAACGTTTTTAATCAATTGCAAACGCTTAAATACCGGATAATTCAATTTTTGTAATCATTTTAGGAGGTCTTGCGTCAATACTATACTTCCAAAATTACAATAATATTTTAAATCTTCCACAAAACCAGCTATTTATTTTAAAGTGAACAAAAAAAGGGGCTAAGCCCCTTAATTCTAAAACATATTCTCATCAGCTAAAAATTTGTAAGATTCATCGGTAATAATTAGATGATCTAGCACAACAATCTCAAGAAATTCAGCTCCTTTTTTAATTTTCTTTGTTAATGCGATATCTTGCTGGCTGGCCATAAGATTTCCGGAAGGATGATTATGCGCCAGGATGATAGAAGAAGCATTTGCTTTTAGTGCTGCTTGAAAGATGCGTTTAGGATCTGCTACAACTCCGGAGATCTCTCCGGTTCCTTTAGCGAAACCCCAGCCGGAAGAAAAATCTTGGAACAAATATTTAGGTCTGTTTGTCTTTTTTATAGAGGAACTGAAAAAACCTGCAAGGCAAAATCATAGGTGTATTCTGGATCCTTTCATTTTGTATTTAGAGAGAAGTATTTTTTTCTTAGGCTAACTTTGCTCAAAATATAGTGAACGGTAGATACAGGTGTAAACCTACCCTAGGCATTATACCAAGAATGCCCCCAATTGCTTGAAATAACATTTTCTTTTTTCCTTTATTTTCATTAGAAAATATTTCCGTAGCTACGGCTATGCAAAGATTTTCTGCCTCCTTAAAGAAAAAAATAATCCGTATTAATTTATCAAACAATTGGAAACATAATTGGTATTAGAGGTGAACATCGTGAACAAAAAAAAGCTTAGGACTTTTTAAAGACTATTTAATAAAAAAGGATTTAATCACCTTTTCAATATCTTTTTGGCGGATATAAGGGATTACAGATCCAATTATTTTTTGCTTGAATTTACCTGAATCATAGAGATAATCAGGAAAAAGGATTTTCTCATTAACAAGAATTCCTATACTGTTAGAAATTCTGCTTTTAAGAGGTTTTCCGGCATTGCAGCCTTTGAGTTGAATAAAGAAATGAGCTTTTTGGAGATCATTAGTAAATAATCCTCGGGGCAAGCCTCGAGGTATTGAACCTGAAAACGAATAAAACAAACAAAAACGAAGGACTTAAGCCCTTCGTTTTTTATTTTCCTTTTTAAATCCGTTTCCTTTATAGTTTTAAAATTATATTGTAATTATTTCTTGTTCTTTTTCAGCACAAATAGCATCTGTTTTTGCTGTATATGCGTTTGTCAGGCTCTGTATTTCATCTTCAACATCTTTTATTTCATCTTCAGAAACGCCTTCCTCTTTCAATCCTTTTGCCATATCGTTTGCCGCCCGACGAATATTACGAATCGTAATTTTAGACTGTTCCGCTTCATTTTTAGCTGATTTAACTAAATCCAAACGGCGTTCTTCGGTTAAAGGTGGTACGGTAATCCGAATCAATTCACCATCATTTTGCGGATTAAAACCCAGATTTGCAATCATAATTGCTTTCTCTATAGCAACTAAAGTACTTTTATCCCATGGCTGAACCGTAATCTGACGTGGATCAGGAGCTGCTATATTCGCCATCTGTTCAATTGGAGTTAATGATCCATAGAATTCAGCTTTTACTCCCAATAACATTTGAGAACTTGCTTTTCCAGCTCGTATTTTTTTTAAGGAATTTTCCAAATGTTCGATCGCTTTCTCCATCCCTTCTTTGGCATCATCCAAGATCATATTCGATTCTTCAGTCATGATTTATTCGTTTTTAATGCTTAACAAAAATAAGATTAATTTCCTTTTTCACAAAAAAATACAGTTTTAAAGATAAATCTTAGTTCAACTGAAATATCAATCGTAAAGCTTAGGAGCAAAACTTCTGAAATTCATTACCTTTGCGGACTGAAAACAAAAACACCCCAACTATGTATACTACTATCCAAAAAATAAAGAAATTTGAATCAGATACAAGCATTTTATATCTGGTAAAATCGTTCGATGAATTAAATGCCACTATTTTCACTTATGATGAACTTGCATTTATTGAGAATGAATCGAGAAACAACAAAAGAACTTCCTTCTCATTTAATCGTTTTAACCGCTGGGATTTTATTGAAATAGTAAAAGAAAAAGAGAACTATTATCATTTTCTGGAAAGTTTGCGCGTTATGGCAGACAAATATGTTGGTATTTTCAACGAAGCTCGTTTTGAAACTATTGGCATTCATACACTTTCTTTTTCTTCAGAAGAAAGTTTGGCTTTCGCCGAAGGAATCACTTTGGCTAACTATCAATTTAACAAATACAAAACAGATAAAGAATTTAAATTCAATACACTACAAAATGTATTTCTTCAGAATAAAGAAGTTAGCGAAGCCGAAATTGAAGAGCTAAATATTTTAACAGAAGCTACTTTAACAGCGCGTACTTTAGTTGATGAGCCTGTTAATTTTATGAATGCTCCTCAGTTGGCAAAAGAAATAGAAAAATTAGCAAAAGATGCCGATGCTAAAGTGGAGATATTTGGAAAAAGCAAAATAGAAGCACTTAAAATGGGTGGTTTATTGGCTGTAAATAAAGGAAGTATCGATCCTCCAACTTTTACAATTTTTGAATGGAAACCGGATAATGTCGTCAACAAAAAACCGATTATTTTCGTAGGAAAAGGTGTTGTTTATGATACAGGCGGATTGAATATCAAAACCGGAAATTACATGAATAACATGAAATGTGATATGGGTGGGGCTGCCGCAGTTGCCGGAAGCATCTTCGCCATTGCAAAGGCAAAATTACCCATTCATGTAATTGGCTTGGTTCCGGCTACTGACAATCGTTTAAACAACAATGCATATGTTTCTGGTGATGTGATCAAAATGTTCAATGGGATGACCGTTGAGATTTTAAATACGGATGCCGAAGGGCGCATGATCTTAGCCGACGCACTTGCTTATGCACAAAAATACGATCCTGAATTGGTTATTGATTTAGCCACACTTACAGGTTCGGCTGCCAACGCCATTGGCAAATATGGTATCGTTGCTATGGGATCAAAAAATGAAGCCTTTTTTGATGATCTAAAAATGAGTGGAGAAAAAACCGGTGAACGTTTGGTCGAATTTCCTTTCTGGGAAGAATATGAAGATTTATTAAAATCGGATATTGCAGATATAACGAATCTTGGAGGCACTGAAGGCGGTGCTATTACAGCAGGTAAATTCTTGGAAAAATTCACAAATTACCCTTATATCCATTTGGATATTGCGGGACCTGCACACCTTGAAAAACGATTCAATTACAGAGGTGTTGGAGGAACAGGAGTTGGAGTTCGTTTGCTTTTTGATTTTGCTAAAAGTCAAATTACAAAGAAAAAATAAGCTATTTAAAAATCAGTATCTAACAGTTGTTATTTTGACCCGTTAGTTGGCAGCTCGAAATGACAATTTTATTTAATATGCTGTAAACCTCATTTATTGCATAGTCTATCGCCGCTGTTCTATATGTTACATTTTTTAATAATCTCAGAGCGGCTCTTTTTTCCATTTTACTTTTATCCTAGGGTTACGTTCTGCCAAAGGCATTCCTATGGAAGTACCTCACTTCCCCCTAGGCTAGTATATGTCGTGCTCACAGCACTATATTTATCAAAAAATTGTTAATCGATATTCGTTATTCCCTTTATTCTTGTCATTTTGCGCTCCTAAGAATTTTTATATACAGGAATAAGATCAAAGCCTTGTTCATGAAGTTGCTTTTTTGCTTCTTCATAATCGGGAGTAAATCCGAGCATAAAACCGCCACCGCCTGATCCACAAAGTTTAAGTGAGTAAATTTTAGAATTCACTCCTTCTTGCCAAATCTTGAGAATGCTTGCCGGAATCATTTTATCAAAATACTGCAATTGAAAGTCGGACAATTGGTTCAAAAGACCAAAAAACTCTTGGCCATTTCCATCTAATAAACTACTAATCAATTTATTATTAAGAGGAATCAATTGATCATCTATCGCTTTTTTGTATTCCTCACTTTTATAATTCTCAAGAAAATAGTTCACCAAAGGTGCCGTTTTCCCCGGTTTACCACTGTTTATTAGAAAGATAGCACCGTGTTTATCAAACTTATTTCTGGGAATCCCTACCGTTTTAATTTCTGTTGAGTTTCGAATTAAAAGAGGATATTGGATATAACAATTCAATGGATCTAAACCCGAACTTTTTCCATGAAAATAAGACTCCATTTGAGCAAAAACAGCCTTCAATTTAAAAATGCTTTTTTTACTTAAGTTGCGATTACTTTGAATTTTTTCTTCAGCATATTCATTATAGATAGCAGCAACCAAAGCACCGGAGCTTCCTACGCCATACCCTTGCGGAATGGTAGATTCGAAATACAAACCTTTTTTAATATCGCTCGACAACCTTTTAAGGTTCATTGCACACAACAATTCACCTTTTTCCTGTAGCATTTCCAAATAATCCGCAAATTCCTGAATAGACGTATTCGATTCTTTTGCCCATTCAAAATCGGTATATTTATAATTCGAAATAAAACTTAACTCACCTTTAAAATGAGTATAAGGAATGGTTAAAGCCATCGAATTAAAAATGACACTATATTCACCAAACAACAATATCTTCCCGTAAAAAACCTCGCTCTTTTGTATCATGCTAATCTATTCTTTTTGGACCAAATCCTATTTTATCGTGAATCACTTTACGCTCCACACAAAATTCTAATAACTCATCTTCAATAAATTGCAACACTTTTATTTCATCTTCTTGCGTATAAAGCAAATGTACATTTGGTCCGGCATCAAGTGTAAAGCAAATGAATAATTCACTTTTTTCGCGAAAAGCTCTTACCGTATTTAAAATCCGTAAGGTATTGGGATGCAACAAAGAATACCACGGTTTCGAACTCATCATTAAGGCATGTAAACTCATCGCTTCATTTTCAACAACTTCAATAAAACGATCCGTATCGCCTTGCAATAATGCGGCAATTAGCCAAGTCATATTTTGCTTGCTTTGAGCTATTCGCGCCACGGCATAAGGATGTCCATCCATTAAAGCGTGACCGGCTCTACTTGAAACGGCTTTCTCACTATCACTCACAATCAAGATGCTATCGCGAAGCTGCATAAAAAGCGGATGAACTTCGTAGGTAAAAGGCACCGCATAATTGTTGCTGCTTTCAATGAGTTCAAAAATTTCACCCCAAACACAAAAACCGCTGTATACAGAACGGCTTGCACTTCCGGAACCAAGCCGCGCAACATAAGATGCCTTCATATAAAAATCAAACTCGTCTTGCAAGCTTCCAATTACTTCTTGTTCTATACTGCATAAACACAGCGCCAAAGCACTCATTGAAGAAGCCGAAGAGGCAATTCCAGCCGAATGAGGGAAGCTGTTTTTACTTTCAATATTTAAATCGAGCTGCTTTAGAAAAGGGAAAACAATATCTAAATCATCCAAAAAACGGAGGGCTTTTTTACCAAAAACAGGATTTTCTTTTCCTTCAAAATAGAATTTATGATTCGCTTTATCCGCTTCTTTGGAAGAATATTTTATACTGGTTTGAGAGTAGGCTTCTGATAAACCAAAACTTAAGGATGGATTTTTAGGCAATTGAACACCAAATTTGCCCCAATATTTTATCAGCGCTATATTGGACGGACTTTGCCACCTTACAAAACCTTCTCTCTTTTGTAAATCGGGAATGAATGAAGATGAAAATAAATTCGTACTCACATTTAATAATTTCAGGCAAAAATAAGGAATTTAACGCAACACAAAAACCGAATTTCGATTTAACCTTTTAACTTCTCAACAGCTTTACTCCTCAACCTAAATATGTACTTTTGCCCAAAATAAAATCTGAATGGCCGTTTCTTACTTAATTGCTGAAAATTTAACCAAATCCTGGGGAGACAAACCTCTTTTCCGAAACCTGAACATTATTATAAATGAAGGTCAAAAAATAGCTTTAGTCGCTGCAAACGGTACAGGAAAAACAAGTTTACTTAATATTTTATGTGGTCTGGATATTCCTGATTCCGGCGAAATACACCAAAAAGAAAACCTCCGCATCTCCTATCTACAACAAGAAACTTTTTTTGAAAAGGGATTGACTATTAACGAAGTTCTCTTCCATGCCGATAATCGCTTTATTGAAATCATCAAACAATATCAAAACGCATTAAAGCTTTACGAAAAAGAAATAAATACGAAATCTCAAGGAAAACTTGATTTAGCAATTCAGGCAATGGATCATGCAGAAGCTTGGGATTACGAGTTAAAAGTAAAGGAAATTTTAGAAAAGTTTGAACTTACAAACTACGAACAAAAAGTGGATGCTCTTTCCGGTGGTCAGCGCAAAAAACTGGCCATGGCTTCCATCTTAATCGATGATGCCGATTTGCTTGTTTTAGACGAACCCACCAATCATCTCGACATAGAAATGATAGAATGGCTCGAAGCTTATATTAGTAAGCAAAAAATGAGCTTACTAATGGTGACTCACGATCGTTATTTTTTAGATGCTGTATGTAATGAAATTATTGAAATCGATCAGCAAACAAGTTTTATATACCGAGGGAATTACAGCTATTTTGTGCAAAAAAAAGCAGAACGCGAAGTTGCTGAAGCTGCCGAAATTGAAAAAGCTAAAAACCTATACCGAACAGAATTGGACTGGATGCGAAAGCAACCCAAAGCAAGAACACATAAATCCAAAGCGCGTATTGATTCCTTTTACGATTTAGAAAAAGTAGCTCAAAAACGTCTGGAACAAAAACGACTCAACTTTAATATTAAAATGAGTCGGCAAGGCGGAAAGATTCTGGAAATAAAAAAGCTAAGCAAAAGCTATGGTGATTTAAAGCTCATCGAAAATTTCGATTATATTTTCAAACGTGGCGAACGTATTGGAATTGTAGGTGATAATGGAAGTGGTAAAACAACTTTTTTAGATTTACTAACGCAAAAAATCGCTCCCGATTCCGGCAAAGTAATTATTGGCGAAACTACTCGTTTCGGATATTTTACGCAGGAAGGAATTCAGGCCAAAGACGATCTGCGTGTTTTGGAAATCGTAAAAGAAATTGCAGATCATATCGATCTGGGTAAATCCATCATTTCGGCGGCTCAGTTTTTATATCATTTTGGATTTTCGCACAATCTGCAACACAGTTATTTTAGTAGTCTAAGCGGAGGCGAAAAACGAAAACTTCATCTCGTAATTACCTTGCTGAAGAATCCTAATTTTCTTGTTCTTGATGAGCCAACCAACGATTTAGATTTATTTACACTCGGTAGATTAGAAGAGTTCCTACTTGAATTTAATGGCTGTTTGCTGATTGTTTCGCACGATCGCTATTTCCTCGATCGCTTATCCGATCATCTTTTTATTTTCAAAGGGAATGGGCAAATTAAAGACTTTGTAGGCAATTATTCCGATTATAAGGAGATGCAAGAATTTGAAACGAGTGAAGAAAAAAAAGCGGTGAAAGCAAATCGAAAAATAGACACACCGCCTAAAGTGACTACTGACAAACCACGTAAAGCAAGCTATAAAGAACAAAAGGAATTTGAAAAACTTGAAGAAGAAATTGCAAATCTCGAAATAGAAAAAGAAGAATTGATAAATCAAATGAATTCGGGAGTTCTCACACCTGATGATTTTAAAAACATTTCTAAACGATTTGAACAACTCACCGAAGAATTGGAAACAAAAGAATTACGTTGGCTGGAATTGAGTGAGATAATTGCTTAGAACTTCCATTTTTCAAATATTTGTCTATATTTGTCAATTCTCAAACGCACTTTCATTGATTATAGACTAATACAACAAAAGTGAAACTATTACTTTTTTACAACGATTTTGCAGGAAACGGAAGAGCTAAAAAGCAAAAAGAAAACGCTTTAGAATTATTAAATCAAGCAGGACATGAGATAACACTCATTTTAACGCTTGGCGGACAAAAGACCAGTCAAACAGTGAGCGAAACCAGTTTTGATAGCTTTGAAGGCATCTTCGCCGCCGGCGGCGATGGAACTCTTATGGAAGTAGCGAATGGTTATTTGCAAAATCCAGCTGTAAAAAAACCACCTCTTGGAATATTACCCATTGGAACCGGAAATGCTTTTATCCGCGATTTAGGCTATAAAACAGGGCAGTTTAAAGAAGTGATCGAAAATATAAATCCCGCAAAAACCAAGTGGGTAGATGCCGGAGTTGCTCAAAACGGAAGCCTCCCCTTTTATTTCTTTAATATCATTGGTATTGGATTTACTTCTGATGTTACTGTTACAGCTCAAAAATTTAAGTGGCTTGGAAACTTTGCTTACACCATTGGAATTTTTTATCGCGCTCTAAACCTTCAAACAGAACCCACTGTATTGGAAGTGGATGGGAAAATTATGGAATTGGATACCTTATTTGTTGAAGTTTCAAATACACGTTATACTTCCAACTTTTTAATGGCGCCTGCGGCTGTTTTTGATGATGGATTATTAGATGTTACCGTGTTAAAAAAAATGAACACTTTCCAGTTAATGAAGTCTTTTCCGAAAATATTAACCGGAGAACATATCCATTTACATGAAGTATTAAGCATACAAGGAAAAGAGATTAAAATATCTACCAAAAGATCAAAAGCTGTTTCTCCTGATGGCGAATTAAAAGGTCATACGCCTATCTCCATAGGAGTAAAACACAAAGCGATTGAATTTTTTACCTAACTGATTCTATTGTCTGGACTTTTATCTATTGATAAGTAAGTTTAGATATGATTTTTTTTAGATCTGGGAATAATGAAACAAGTTCTTTTCTGGTTTTAAGTTCAAAATCTTCAAAACTAAATCCAGGCGATACCGTACATCCAACTAAAGAGTAATCATTTTTATTTATTACTTCTGCTGCAAACCAACAGCCACCAGGAACAATAAATTGCGGGATCTCTCCTTTGGCAAAATCTCGACCAATTATATAATGCGAATGATTTCCTTTCTCAGAAATAATATGCATTCGAATTGGAGAGCCCTTGTAAAAATGCCAAATCTCGTCTTGTTTTATTCTGTGAAAGGCAGAGAATTTGTTTGAAGTCAGCAGAAAATAGATACATGTTGAAAAATTTCTTTTCCCATTATAGTTTGTATCAAGACAATCTTCTTTTATTTCTCCAACACTCCTATAAGTTTCCTTAAAATATCCTCCTTCAGGATGAGGTTTTAAGTTTAACTTATTAATTACGTTATCAATAGAATTCATTTTTTAATGTTATTGTCAATTTGTTATCTGTCAATAAAAACTGTCCGACAATCTCTTTTCTGAGAATTATATGCAGTTTTAATATCCTTACTCTAATTCAAAATCCTCAATTGGATAAGGCCTATTTTGCTTGCTTCGTAAACTTCCTTAGGTATAGATTTCAGTTATTTTGCTCAAAGCAGACACCAAAAAAGCTTAATTCATTCGCAGGTCTACTCTACTGTTTAATACATAAGTTACAAATCTGTATTTTATACCGCTGTAGTGTAAAAGTATTTCTTTTTTGCTCATTATCAAAGTGTTTCTGGATTTTTCTTAGAAAGGTTATTTTTT
>JAGGUP010000101.1 GCA_021158405.1 Bacteroidales bacterium | reverse complement strand
GCTAAGAATACGCAAAAGTCACCATGAATATTCTGCTTTACACCAATAACTATTAATTCTAAAATAAATTTACCATTTCGAAAATCCCCCTTATCTTTACGCCAATAATTATACTAGCAAAAAAGAATGCCCGGCCGACAAAAAGATTTTTTAAAATATCGAGATTTACACGCAGAGTTTATTTATGAAAAATTTCATTATACTATTCTAAATGAGATTATTAACATAAGTTTTGAATTTATACTAAAAGGCAATGCTGAAAAAGGGGTAGACGATATAAGCTTTAAGCCTATCATTAAATTGCCTATCGATTCCGAAATGAATATCAAAAATATTGATGTTCATTTATTGGAAAACCTAATTTTTCATATCGGAATGGTTGAATTGATAAGCTATTGGAAAGCGGCTTGTCCTCCGGAAGTGATTATCAAACCGTTTTTTTTAGACGAAAATCAAATTCAATTTTGGAAGAAATTGTATTGGAATGGCTTGGGTGAGTTTTTCTATATAAATGAAATAGATACTTCTATAGAGGATTTTATGCAGATATCCTCCCCTTATGAAAAAGTGCTGGAAAAAACGTCCTTTCAATCGCAAGAAAAAATCATTATTCCTATCGGTGGTGGAAAAGATTCTGCAGTCAGTTTAGAAATATTAAAAGATTCTGAGCTTAATATTTATCCTTTTATTATAAATCCTCGTGGCGCAAGTATAAACACTGTAAAACAAGCAGGAATTACAGATAAAAATCTTCTTTTAGCAAAACGTAGCATCGATTCAATATTGATCAAACTAAATGAAGAAGGCTATTTAAATGGACATACACCATTTTCTGCTCTATTGGCTTTTACTACTTTATTACAGGCCTATCTTACCGGAGCAAAATATATTGCGCTATCCAATGAATCGAGTGCAAATGAAAGCTCTGTAACAGGTAGTTATGTAAATCACCAATATTCTAAAACATTTGAGTTTGAATCGAATTTTAGAGCGTATTACAAAACTTATATAACTGAAGATCTAGAATATTTCAGCTTTCTTCGTCCGCTTTCCGAACTTCAAATTGCGAGTTTATTTGTCAAATTTAAAAACCATCATTACAGTTTTCGCTCCTGCAATGTGGGAAGTAAAACAGATTCGTGGTGTAGGAATTGTCCAAAATGCTTGTTCACCTATATTATCTTAGCTCCTTTTCTTCCCGAAAAAGAATTGAACTCGATGTTGGGCGAAAATTTAATACTAAAATCCTCTTTGGCAAAATCACTTAAAGAATTGCAAGGATTAACTGATACTAAACCTTTTGAATGTGTAGGAACTGTTGGTGAAGTAAATTTGGCTCTTTATCAGGCAATTAGGCATAATGATTATCCCTCCAGTACTGTCGTAATATATGACAACATCACAAATGAAACCAGATTTAAAAATGCACTAAAAGATTGGAATAAAGCACATTTTTTGCCTGAATTTCTGGAAACTTTACTCAAACAAAAACTTTCTTTATGCTAAATAAGTTGCCGGCCATCATTAAAAATAAACGTATAGCCATCTTGGGTTTTGGTATGGAAGGTCAATCTACTTTTCGTTTTTTATCGAAGCATTTTCCGGAACATATTTTTTTAATTGCTGATCAGAATAAGGAAGTTAGAGATCATCCAAGGCTCCAACATTCCAATCATCTAATCAGTACAGGAAAATCGTATTTAGGAGCACTTGAAAAGGATGATTTTGTTATAAAATCGCCAGGAATCAAACTTCCGGCAGATTGCAAATTAGATTCAAGTGCATTATTTTCTCAAACAGATTTATTTATTCAGGCTTTCCACAAGCAGATTATCGGCATCACAGGCACCAAAGGGAAAAGCACCACTTCCAGTTTGCTTCTTAAAATCTTAATCGATCAAAATAAGAAAGCCATTTTGATTGGAAATATTGGAAAACCGGCTTTCGATTATTGGGATAAAATTGAAGAAGACACTTTGATCGTATTTGAGCTCTCTGCTCATCAATTGGAGTTTGTTCGATATAGTCCGGACTATTCTATTTTACTGAATTTATTTCCAGAGCATTTGGACTATTTCAAAACGAAAGAAAATTATTTCAGAGCCAAACTCAACATCGCAAAATTTCAAACGGAGCACGATTTCTTTTTCTTAGGCGATCCTTCAAACGAGAACAGTATAAAATCCAGCATTCAAAATATTCCTTATAAATCCGCTTATAACCTGATAAATAACGCTATATGCAGAAATTCAACTTCAGAGGAATTGATACAAACAAATGAAATGCTTTATTTAAAAGGTTTGCATCAATTAAAAAATTGCATTCCACTATTGGATTTGGTACAGGTTCTGAAGCTAGATGAGGTATCGACTTTGCAAAGCATTAAAAATTTTAAACCCCTTCCCCATCGTATTGAGTTTATTGGGGCAATTAATGGCTTGCATTTTTATAATGATTCTATTTCCACTATTCCGGAAGCAAGTATAGAAGCGCTAAAAGCCTTAGTGAATGTAGATTATTTAATTCTGGGTGGACTTGATCGCAAACTGAATTATCAAAAATTATATGATTTTCTTGAGCATTATCCATTAAAAATAGTGTTCTTTATTGGTCCTGCCGGAAAACGAATGTTTGAAGAATTGACATCCAATTCTAAATTTAATAAAGTCTATATCGAAAAATTTCAAAGTTTCGAAATCTATTTGAAAGAATTAATCGAACAAAACAAAGACGCTATTTGTTTATTATCTCCAGCTGCCGCCAGCTATGATGAGTTCAAAAATTTTGAAACTCGAGGAAATTTCTTTCGAACACTTATCGAAAAATTTTTGTAATTTTATCTCGCTTTAAAAATCTTTGCCTTTGCGTACCTCTGTGCTTTCCTTCGTAAGACTTTGTGGTTAATTTTTCATTTCCATTTTACCACAAAGGAACACAAAGTTCGCACAAAGGTGCACAAAGAAAACTTATTCTTTTATTTAAATTTTCTATGGAAAACATCGCAATTTACCTTATTATCTTTCTGCTTCTTATCCTTATTTTCTTCGTAATTAAATATGGAAATAAGCAAAAAAACGATTATACTTTTGATGACCTTAAACGTAATATAAAAGACGATTTATCGGAAATGCGTAAAGAAACACGCGAACTTAATATCGAAAATCGCAAAGAGGTAAACGAGCTCTTTAAAAATCTGCAAGACAGTTTATTGAACCGACTTTTCGAATCGATTCAGATGCAAAAATCAGAATTTGAAAATTTCTCTAAATCACTCGCCGAATTCACCGAAAAAATGCAACAACACTTTACGGCTTTTCGCGAAGCACAAACTACTGATTCAAAAGATAATCGTGTTGAAGTAAGCAAAAGTCTGAGCAGTTTTGAAGAAAAGCTAACTAAATCACTCAATGATTTCTCAGAAAAAATGAGAACGAATTTCAACGATTTGAATTTACAATCGAAAAACAGTCAGAAAGAGCTTAAAGATACCGTAGAAAAGCAGATGACCGATATCCGATTGGATAACACAAAACAGCTAGACGAAATGCGCCGAACGGTAGATGAGAAACTGCAAACGACTCTAGAAAAGCGCTTGGGAGAAAGCTTTAAACAGGTGAGCGATAGATTAGAACAAGTGCATAAAGGTTTAGGCGAAATGCAAACGCTAGCCACCGGAGTCGGCGATTTAAAGAAAGTATTGAGTAATGTGAAAACACGTGGTATAATGGGCGAATATCAACTCGGGAATATTTTAGAACAGATTTTAACTCCCGATCAATATGCTCAGAATGTAGCCACAAAAAAAGGCAGTCAGGCCAATGTAGAATATGCGATTAAGCTGCCAGGAAAATCGAGCGATCAAGAAATTTGGTTGCCTGTAGATTCAAAATTCCCCTTAGAATCTTATAATTTATTGATTGACGCCTGGGAATTAGGCGACAAAACCATGATTGAATCTGCACAAAAATCACTCTTGAAAACGATAGAAAGTTTTGCTAAAGATATCAGTTCAAAATATTTAGATCCACCAAATACAACAGATTTTGCCATTATGTTTTTACCTGTGGAAGGTCTGTATGCCGAAGTCTTGCGTCATCCCGGAATTTTTGAGCTTTTGCAACGGACTTATCACATAACAGTTACAGGACCAACAACTCTTTCTGCTTTACTAAGCAGTTTGCAAATGGGATTCCGAACCTTAGCCGTTCAAAAACGCAGCAGCGAAGTTTGGAAAGTATTGGAAGAAGTGAAAACGGAGTTTGGAAAATTCTCTTCGACATTAGAAAAAGCCCATCGACAAATTCATACAGCCGCCGGAACTTTGGATACTTTGGCAAATACCAGAGCAAGAGCTATGGAACGAAAGCTTAAAAATGTGGATAGTTTAGAAAGTTTAGACGAAACAAAAACAGCTGTACTACCTACTCCTCTTGACGAGACCACTCAAATTTTGCCTTTTGAAGAATAAATTGTTTTGGCTAAAAAAATTATACACTAAATTAATTTGTATTTTGCGCCCACAATTATTACAACCAAATAAATCATTATTGAAAACTCTATTTTTATGATCGAGTCTAGTAACCACTCTTCTTTTGAATTCATTTTTCAACACTCCCCAATTCCTCTTTGGAAAATTGATTATACCGAAATGTTTGCTTATTTCAATACGCTGAGAGATGTTGGAATAGAAAATCTAAAACAGTATTTTATAGAGAACCCAGCAGAATTTTCATTTTGCATTGATACAAGTAAGATCATTCATGTAAACAACAAAGTACTTGAACTTTATGAAATAGATTCTATCCAAGAACTAAAAATAGATAAATCTCGATTCTTTTCTGAGAAATCTCAAGCAATATTTGTTCAGCAAATTGATCATTTTTATAAAGGAAATATCACTTTTAGCGCTGACACAGAAATTATTACAAAAAGCAATACGCTTAAACATATACGACTAAAATCGAATTTAATTAAGAAAGACGAAAAAGTAATTGCCATTGTTTCAACTGAAGATATCCGTGAACAAAAACTACAAGAAAAACAGTTTAAAGAAGCAATAACAGCAAGCCCTGATTCTATTACTATGAATCGCATTTCTGATGGAGTATTTGTTTTTGCAAACGAAACATTTAAAAAAACTTTCGGATATTCGGATGAAGATATCCTTGATAAATCGGCATTTGAACTTGGAATGTGGGTAAATGTTAAAGATCGCGAATCTTATTTTAAAGAGCTAAAAGAAAAAGGATTTATTCAAGACTTAGCAACTACTTTTCAATCAAAGAGTGGCAAAATTCTTGATGTTTTGCTATCGGCCAAAACCATTACCTATAATAACGAACCTCACCTTATTGTTACAACTAAAGATGTATCTAAACTAAACACCTTAACGCTTAGCTTGAGGCAAAGTGAGGAACAATTTCGAAAAGCTTTTATGAACATTCCAGATGCTTTTCAAATTAATAAAATATCAACTGGAGAATTTATTGATGTTAATGATTACTTTATTAAATATACAGGATACACCAGAGAAGAACTTATAGGAAAATCGCCCGAAGATTTGAATATTTGGATGGATGGGGTAACTAATCGTAATTTTTACCGGCAACTTCTAAGAAAAGGTCATATCTCTAATTTTGAAACTACTTTCCGAATGAAAGACGGAAGTATTCTTCAATCCTTTATCTCAGCAAATATTATTAAGCTAAACGGCGAACCGCATATTATCACCGTTACAAAAGACATTTCTAAGTTTAAATCTACACAAGAGAAATTAAAACGTAGCGAAGAGAAATTTCAAAGCATTTTCAGTAATAGTCCCGATGCTTTGGCCATTATGGAAATGACGAATTGGACTTTTGTAGAAGTAAATGAAATGTTTACCAAAATAACAGGTTTACTTTACGAAGAAATCATTGGCAAATCAACTTTTGATTTAAACCTATGGTCGCGCAAATCAGATCGCATTTATATCACTTCCAAAGCTCAAAATCAAGAAGAATTCAACAACTACAAAAGCTTGTTCACTTTGAGTAATGGAGAACAAATACATATGCTTGTTTCAGCAAAACTCATCGATATAAGCGGAGAAAAATTCTATCTTTTAATTGCTAAAAACGTTGATGATTTCATAAACATTCAAAAAGAATTATTCGAAAAAGAAAATCGATATAAAGCGATTGTTTCCAATTCGTACGAAGGCATTGCGATTATTGATCATGCTTTCCATTTTGATTATACCAATCAGCAATTCGAAATAATTACCGGATATACAAGTGAGGAACTTCTTGGCCTTGATTTTCGCGAAATCCTAACACAAGAAAGCGCCGTTCGAGTTGGAGAAAGTTATCTTGCTCGACAAGCCGGAAAAGATATTCCACAAAACTATACTTTTGAAATAATAAGAAAAAATGGAGAAATACGAATTGTAGAAATTCATGCTTCCGTAATAAAAACAGCCGAAGGAAAACCACAAACAATAGCTCAGTTATTAGATGTCACCGAACGAGAAAAAGCGGCTAAAATATTAGCTAAAGAACATCAGCGTACTCTACAATATTTTGAAGTAGCCGGAATGGTCATGCTAGTGCTTGACATGAATGGAATTATCACCGCAATCAATAAAAAAGGGTGTGAAGTTCTGGAAGCCGAAGAAAAAGAGATTGTTGGCAAAAATTGGTTTACTCATTTTGTCCCTAAGAATATTAGTGAGAAACTCCAGACACAATTAACAACTTCTATTCAGAATGGGGACGAAACGCATCCATATTATGAAAATGAGATAAAAACAGCAAGCGGAAAAGAAAAATTAATTGCCTGGCGAAATAGTATCTTACGGAATGACAAAGATGAAGTAATTGGAATCTTAAGTTCAGGCGAAGATATTTCGGACAAAGATGTAGCTAATCGTATTCTAAATATGAGTGGCTTAGTAACTATTTTATGGAAGAATGAAAAAGACAGTCCAATAGAATTTGTTTCAGAAAATGCTGAAACCTTATTTGGATATCAACCAAAAGAATTTTATTCAAAAAAAATAAACTTCCGTCAACTGGTGCATCCCGATGACGCTGAAAGATTAAAAACTGAAACAAAGGATTTTACAGAGCAAAAAAGAAGTCATTTCATCCATCAACCATATCGAATTATTACCAAATCAGGAGAAACTAAATGGATCAGCGATCGCTCATCAGTTCAGTTAAACTCGGAAGGGAATATCACTCACTTTTTTGGTGTTTTGTCAGACATTTCGGATGATATAATAAAAGGAGAAAAGCTTCGTCAATCCAACGAAATACTGTCTCAAATGAAGGATGGTGTTATAATAACTGATTTTTCAGGAAAAATTAGCGATTGGTCAGGAGGAGCTGAAAAAATATTTGGCTATGATCTTGAAGAAATTGTTGGAGATAATATTCAGCGTATTTGGGATACCGAAATTGATACTAAACAACAATTAGAAAGTATTTTAAATAACATAAATACATCAGAATATTTTCAAAACAAGATCTATTGCAAACATAAAAATGGAGAAACTATTCCTATAGAATTAACAGCCAAAATTCTATACGATTCGTTTGGAAGTCCATTATCCTTAATTTTAGTAAATAGAGATATTACGAATCGGGAAGTCGCACAAAAAGCCCTCGAAGACAGTGAAAAACGTTATCGTCATATTTTTGAATCCATATTAGATGGTGTAATCATATACAATATGAACAAGGAAATTGTTGAAGTAAATGCAATGGCAACTCAAATGTATGGGTATTCATTCCAAGAATTTACTCAAACTGAAACTTCTCGTTTTATACATCCTGTTCAAAATCATACGTTTGAGGATGTTTTAAAACACCTCGATAACAATTATACCAAGATGTTTGAAGGAGAATCTGTTGATCTTACTAAATCAGGAGATAAATTTTTTGTAAATACGAAAGGACGTCTAATTTTCTATAATAATGAGCCTCACTTGTTAATCATTGTACGAGATATAACCAAAATTAAGCAAGCTGAGCATGATTTATTCAAGGCAAAAGAAAAGGCTATTGAAAGCGAGCAATTAAAATCAGCATTTTTAGCCAATATGAGTCACGAAATTCGAACTCCAATGAATTCCATTATTGGTTTTTCTGATTTGATAGGAGATGAAGATATTTCGGCAGAAGAAAAACAACATTTCCTTGGCATTATCCGACAAAACGGAAATCAATTAATGGCTATTATCAACGATATTATCGATATTTCAAAAATTGAAGCGGGTCAAATTCAACTTAATTATGAGCTTATTGATATTTGCGAAACCTTTCAGGATATTTACAATATGTTTGAGTTAACAACTAAAGACAAAGGAATAAAGTTAATAAAAGCATTGGATTGTACCGGAGATGAGTTCTTAATAAAAACAGATGAGCTCAGGTTAAAGCAGATTTTAATTAATCTGATTAGCAATTCGTTAAAATTTACACATAATGGGTTTATCGAATTTGGGTGCAATGTTATAGATGATGAAAGAACTATCCATTTTTATGTAAAAGATACCGGAATTGGAATTTCCAAAGACAAACAAGGAGAAATATTCCATCGCTTTATGCAAGCCGAAGTAAAAACAAATAAACTTTATGGAGGAACAGGACTTGGTTTGGCTATTTCGCTGGGTTTAGTGAATACTTTCAAAGGAAAAATATGGCTGGAATCAGACCTGGGAATGGGCTCTACCTTTAACTTTAGCATCCCTTTAATTCAAGAATAATATTCCTTTTTTGGAAGCAAAATAAAAGTTGAAAAATAAATGCAAAAAAGAGAATTATTATTTGGTGATAGTCAAAAATAATGTACTTTTGCAACGCTTTCAAAGGGAAGCAAGTTCATAGAACAAATGGTTCGGTAGTTCAGTTGGTTAGAATGCCGCCCTGTCACGGCGGAGGTCGCGGGTCCGAGTCCCGTCCGGACCGCAATTGAAATTATAAGCTCTGTAAATCAATGATTTATGGAGCTTTTTTTATTTATGGTACAACAAACATCACTTTTCTGTTAAGAGAGTTTTATTTTCATTATCTATTTTTGGACCTTAAATGATTAGCTTCTATACTTTTAAAGAGATGATTATCCATCACTCCTTTCTTCATTTTAGCCAAAATCCACAAATAGTATCCTCTCCTGTTCTTTTATTCGTAACTTTATTAAAATATTTTTCTCTGCAATGGACTTAAATAGGCTTGAAATAGAATTAAAAAAAAGGTGGTCTTATCCTTATCATTGGGGGAATAAGCAAAATAATGATTTAGATAAAGCAACGAATTTTATTTACAAAACCTATAGTTTTGAGTCTTTGCTAAAGAGAACAGAATACTATGATAGCCCATTAAAAAACTACGCATTCAATCGATGGTATAACTTTTGGTCGGCAATGGCAGCAGAAAATATATTTACAACACACTCCAATGTTGAAGCAAATAAAAACAAAAAAGACAAACTGATCGATTTTAAAATTAACAATATCCCATTCGATCATAAAACAAGTATATTCCCCTTTGGCTTTAATAAATCGTACTCATTTGCCCGGAAGAATGAAAAACAACTCATCCAATGGTTCTACGATAATCAGAGTCAGCAAGGACGAAAACATTTAAAAAACAGGTTGTTCATTGTAGTTTATGATGATCGAGCTAAAGAACATTGGAAAATGAAAGCTGAAATAAGGCTTATAAAGTCAGCAATAGATGAGTATATCGAAAATTTCTCTGTAAAAAACCTTTATACATTCGACTTTGGTGAAGGAGAAATTTTTTCGGATATTATCTGGCTTACTAAATAATTGAAATAGAATCAAAATTTATTCCGATAAAATTAATGGATTGTTAATTTTGCAAGGGAATGGCAGAAAACCACAAAAAGGGAGATAAATGAATTATATTGGATCGAAAAATAAATTATCAAACTTTATTAAATCTAATGTTTATGCTGTTGTGGGACAAGATTTATCCGAAAAAGTGTTCTGCGATATTTTTGCCGGAACCGGAATAGTTGGTAGAATCTTTAAGCAAGAAGTAAAAAAAGTAATTAGCAACGATTTTGAATATTACAGTTTTGTCCTAAATAGAAATTATATCGGCAATCATATCCCCATAAAGAATAAAGAAAAATATATTGAAGATTTGAATAATCTGGAACTTAAAGAAGGGTTTATTTATTCTAATTATTGCAAGGGTGACGTTGGAGAACGTCGTTATTTTTCTGACGAGAATGGAAAAAAAATTGATACCATACGCTCTCATATTGAAACTTGGAAAAAAGACAATACCATTCCGGAGGATACTTATTATTTCTTATTAGCCAGTTTATTGGAAAGCGCTGATAAAGTAGCCAATACGGCTTCTGTTTATGGTGCTTATCTAAAACAATTGAAGAAATCGGCTCAAAAAAAATTAATCTTAATCCCTGCAGAATTTGAAATAAATGGGAATAAACACATTGTTTATAATACCGATAGTAATGATCTAATAAAGAAAATTGAAGGTGATATTCTCTATCTTGATCCGCCTTATAATGCTCGTCAATACGGTGCCAATTATCATCTATTAAACACAATTGCTAAATACGACCAATTTATTCCAAAAGGAAAAACGGGTTTAAGAGCCTATAATAAATCGAAATATTGTAGTGTAAATACTGTCCGAAATGAGTTTGAAGAATTAATCAAGAATGCCAAATTCAACTATATCTTCTTAAGTTATAATAATGAAGGATTGATGCCGGTTGATCATATCCGAAAAACCATGAGTAAATATGGTAAATATGATCTGGCATCAACCAATTACCAGCGTTTTAAGGCCGATAAGGATGAAAATCGAAATCATGCTGCAAATAAAACCGAAGAATATTTGCATATTTTGGAGAAACGATAAAGGTCATTTTAAAAGGTAATAGATTTTAACTTATAGGTTCTTTTCTTTGATTATGCTACTCTATCACAAACATTTTTTCTTTCTAAAATACAACAACATACCCAAAGCAAATTATAATTTAAGATTGATTGTATTCTGTTCATCTGACATACTGAGTAAACAATAGAAGAAACCAAAAAAGACAATTCCAGCCTGCATATTAAAAAAGGATTCAAATAAAAAATTGAAACCAATGAGGAAAAGAAAAATAAGAAATAAAGGATTTCTTTTTCCAAAAAACGGAAAGAATATAACTAAATTCAAAACAATAAATCCGGCAATTCCAAGGTCAATAAATGTTTCTATATATTGATTATGTGCATTAGATTTCTTTAAATAGGGGTCAATATAATTGTATGATTTATATGTTTTTACAAGTTCGTTATTTGTATCACCAGGACCCACTCCCAGAAAAATATTTTGCCCAATCAGATCGACTCCTGCTTTCCAAATATGAATACGCGAAATAAAACTTCCATCTTTACTCGTATCATCCAACAACTCCTGATTACTTATTACTTTTATAATAGATTCAAATCGAGGATTTTGAAATCCAATACTTATAAAAACAATTACAATAACTGAGATCAATAATTTCACCCGTTTTCTGCTTCGTTTTCGATATTGAGCAATAGAAAAAAATATCAATAAAATCAATGCACTTACCAATACAGCTTTCGACGAAAGTAGATAAATCATTAAAATAAAAAGAGGAATAGCGACTTTTAAACCGATCAATAAATAGGTATTCAAATGAATTCCACTATTTAAAAAACGAACCGTCAGTGCCAAGGCAAACAAAATATAAATAGAAAAATAAGTCGGATGCATAAAAAGAGACAGGCTTATATACCGAAAGTGGCTTCCACCAAATTTCCAGTCGGCGAATTTTGGATCAATCGGATTAAAGCTGAATGCTCCTGCTAAAAAAGAAGTAGATTCCCAAGTGGCATAAAACAGACAGATCAAAGAAGCAGCGATAACTCCAAGCACAAATAACAACAAAAGAGTGCGATAGTTTTGCTTAAAAAAATCTTTATTGAATCCAATAAGTAAGGGAAAAACAAGCAAGGAGAGTTTTTCTTCCAGAGCAAAACGAGCCGCCGTTTTGTCCTCCGACCAAAACATACCTATGATATAGAGAAAATACAATACGAGAAGGAGAATTTGAAATCGATTAATATCAAATAGAATTTTACTTTTTGAGCTAATAGCCTGTATTATTAAACTCAGTATCCAGAAACCAATAAGAATAGGCAATTCTTTAACAAAAATAGACATTGAAAAAGCAAAAAGGTAAGCTAAATAGCGATTGCTTTTCGAGAAAAATAGAGATCGATTCATAGTCTAATTCGAGTAAATGCAAATTTAGTAAATACTTTTTTGTTAAGCGGAAAAAAATTAGGCATCCTAAAGCAAATCAATTTGCACTATACTATTTGTCAGTAACCTTGGAAATTGATAAGTAACTCTTCTTGGGAAGATTAATGAAAAAATAGTTAGGCAAATAACTTGAAATCCAAACAAAACAAAATTCCAATAAATGGCGTGTAAACAGAATCAGGATTTTCCGTATTTTTGACATCATCTAAGCAATCCGAATGAAGATTTTATTGATAGAAGATGAAGTAACTTTAGCTAGTTCCATAGAAGATTATCTTGTGGACGAAGGTCATATTTGCGAAAACGTAGGCACTTTTGAAGTGGCAACAGAAAAAATTGAACTCTACGAATATGATTGTTTGATCGTAGATATTAATTTACCCGACGGAAGCGGTTTAGACTTGATTCGTTTGGCAAAAAAACGTAAATTGGAATCCGGAATTATTATCATTTCAGCTCGCATTTCCCTGGAAAACAGAATAGAAGGACTGGATATTGGAGCCGATCATTACCTGACAAAACCCTTTCATTTGGCTGAATTAAATGCACATTTAAAATCGATAAACCGTCGCATACATTTTAGCGGTTCGAATCAAATTAATTATAACGAAATCCGAATTCTGCCTGATGAGCGACGCGTTTTTGTGAATAACAAAGAACTAAGCTTAACGCGAAAAGAATTTGAACTTTTGGTTTTCTTTTTAGCGAATAAAAACAAAGTGATTACAAAGGCCGGAATAGCAGAACATCTTTGGGGCGATTATATGGATACGGCCGATTCTTTTGATTTTATATATACACATATCAAAAATTTAAGGCATAAAATGATGAAAACAGGTAGTGAAGATTACATCAAAACAATTTACGGTGTGGGATATAAATTTGACGTTTCTTAATTAACAAAAGAATTAAATCCTATGAAGCTAGCCACCAAATCCAGCCTTAATTTTCTCTCCGTTGCCTTATTCACCTTCTTATTTGGCATCATTGCATTTTATTATACCTTGCGTTTTCAAGTCGATAAATTCATCAACAACGAGCTAAACATAGCCAAAGTTGCTTTCTTTGAAAAATCAGACAATCTTTCTTCTCTGGAAGGAACTTATTTGGGTGCCTGTCAACTAATGCCTCTTAAATCAGTTGCAAATCTCAACGATACACTGGTTCATTTTCAGGACACTCTAATTTTGAATCCGCAAACGAAAAAACTACTTCCTTACCGGCAAATGACTTTTGTTATTTCGACCAAGCACTCCGCTTTTGAGGTGAAGATAATCCGTCCATTAGAAGAAACAGACCGCTTGATTATCAATCTATTTCTATTTATGACCTTATTGGTTATTCTATTGATTCTGATCCTTCTAATCATCAACCAATATTCATCGCATCAACTCTGGAAAGATTTTTATATTAGTTTAGACAAAATAAATAAATTCAATCTGGACACCCAAACAGAAATAGATCTGCCAGAAACCGAGATCAAAGAATTTGAAGATTTGAATACCGTGCTCTGCTTAATGAGCAAGCGAATTGCCAGCGATTATTCCAGAATGAAAGAATATACAGAGAATGCTTCTCACGAAATTCAAACGCCTCTGGCAATAATCAATGCCAAATTGGAAATGCTTTTGCAATGCAAAGAGCTTCCCGAAAAGCAATACCAAATTATTGCAGATGCTTCTGAAGCCTCAGATCGTCTGGCACGCTTGAATAAAACTTTAATTTTGCTAACACGAATAGAAAACAGACAATTTCCTGAGATGGAAACTATTTTTCCTCAAGAAATTATTGAACGTCAGTTGGAAAATTACGAAGAAATTATTCAGTCGAAAAGAATTAGATTGAGTACAAGCTTTGAACCTAATGTGAGTATTCAAATGAATCCAACATTATCCGAAATTCTATTTCTCAACCTAATTAAAAATGCTATTCGACATAATATTCCAAATGGCTTGCTGATTCTAAAATTAGATGAAAAAGGGATGGAGATTGCCAATTCAGGCGATATTCTTAAGGTAAATTCTGATCTCCTTTTTAATCGTTTTTACAAATCCACAAAATCATCCAAATCACTCGGTTTAGGCTTGGCTATTGTAAAAAAAATTACAGAGTTATTTCAGATTGAAATCAACTATGAATATAAAGAGAATCTCCACAGAATCTATCTTCAATTTCCACCAAAATAGAAAATTTAGGAGAATAATTCAAAAATATAGATTAAAAAATATTTTTTTCAATTTAGAGACTATCTTAAAACACAGAATCCACAGAATTCAAATTTGATATTTTAATAATACTCTTTTCTCTTTTTTAGGCAAAATACATTTATTCTAAAATTGTATTATTCTGATATTCTACTATTTACAACATAGATAAAGCAAATTCTTTTGGAGGAATACCTAATTGGATTTAATTCGAAATCACTCGAACACTTCCATTTGAATATTCATTTCTCTAGTATCTATTCAATTCTAAACCTCCATTATAAAAACTACAGATTTCCTTCAAAATCTATTCCTAAAATTGCATCGTAAAGCAAGTAACAAAAAGTTCTTTAGGAATTAAAAAATGTCAAAATCATTAGAAAAATGATTCAATCTCATTTTGTTTTTTTCTTGAAATAAAAAGGCAAAATGATTGATTAAAAATAAATTAAGGTGTGTTTAATTTAGGAACAAGGAATGTTGGAAAAATCTTTAGCGAAAGTTTGTGGAAGCTTTCAAATTAGACATCCTTCGTTCCTTGTTTATTTTTTTAATTTTCCCAAAGAGTCCAACACCAAACAAATATTTACATAAAAAGTTGGTGAAATAATCTCCAAAGCGTACTATTATTCAATACGATCGTTAAGAATGAATAAAATAGCTCTGCAATAAGAATTCCTTATATAATTTTACTAGTTTTGTTTTGAATAAATAATCTCAAATCTTATGATAATCAACCTAAAAACAAAACCCTTTTTAATTGCTTTAACTGCAATTAGTTTTGCATTTACAGCGTGTAACAATTCAACAAATATGGAAATTACAGCACCTGTCGCTAAGATTATTCCTTACGAAATGACTATTCATGATGATACAAGAGTCGATAATTATTATTGGCTAAATCAAAGAGAAGATTCAGCAGTAATACAATATTTAACTGATGAAAATACGTATACAGACGCCATTTTAAAGCATACAGAAGAATTTCAAATTAAATTGTACGATGAAATGCTTGGTCGTATTAAACAGGACGATAATTCAGTTCCTTATTTCAAAAATGAGTATTGGTATTATACACGTTACGAAGAAGGACAAGAATACCCAATCTACTGTCGGAAATTTAAAAGTTTGGAGGCCGATGAGCAAATTATGCTAAATGTAAATAATTTGGCAGAAGGCTTTGCGTATTATGCTGCTACGGGTTTGAATGTGAGTGATAACAATAAAATCCTTTCTTTTGGAGAAGATACAGTGAGCAGAAGGAAATACACTATTCGTTTCTTAAACTTAGAAACTGGTAAGTTTTTAACCGATCAGATTGGAAATACAACCGGTCGTGCCATTTGGGCTGCCGATAATAAAACGGTTTTTTTCTCGACAAAAGACGAATCTTTACGTTCAAATAAAATTATCAAATACCGACTAGGCGACGAAGGAAAAACTACTGAAATATTTAATGAAACAGATTCTACTTTCGACACTTATGTGTACCGTACAAAAACAGATAAATTTTTAGTTATCGGTTCCAGCTCAACCGTTTCTAACGAATACCGTATCTTGGAAGCGAATAATCCTGATGGAAATTTTCGTTTATTTCAAAAGCGCGAAAGAGATTTAGAATACAGCATTTCTCATTTTAAAGACAAATTTTACGTTCTTACCAATTGGGATGCAAAAAATTTCCGCTTAATGGAAACTCCGGAAAACAAGACTTCCAAAAAAAACTGGAAAGAAGTAATTGCTCATCGCGATGATGTAATGCTTTTAGGCATTGAAGTTTTTAATAATTTTATGGCTATAGAGGAAAAGGAAAACGGATTAACCAATATTCGGGTAATCAATAATAAAACCAAGGAAGAACATTATCTGGATTTTGGCGAAGAAACCTATACCGCTGGAATTAATTACAATCCTGATTTTGCTACCAACGAATTACGTTTTAGTTATTCCTCGCTCACAACTCCTGCATCTACCATCGATTATAATATGGAAACAAGAGTAAAAGAAGTAAAAAAACAACAGGAAGTTTTAGGCGATTTTTCTGCAGCTAATTATGAGGCTAAACGTGTTTGGGCAACAGCAAAAGATGGAACAAAAGTTCCAATTTCTTTGGTTTACAGAAAAGATATCAATCCAAAAGGCGATAATCCTTTATTGATATACGGTTATGGTTCCTATGGATATTCAATGGACGATTATTTTAGTACATCCCGATTATCGCTACTCGATCGTGGATTTGTGTATGCCATTGCTCATATTCGTGGTGGACAAGAAATGGGACGCTATTGGTACGAAGAAGGAAAAATGTTGAATAAGATGAATACGTTTACCGATTTTAATGCTTGTGCTGAATATTTAATTTCAGAGAATTATACTTCTCCAGAGCAATTATTTGCTATGGGCGGAAGTGCAGGAGGACTTTTAATGGGAGCTATCATTAACCTTCAGCCTGAGCTTTATAAAGGTGTTATTGCTGCTGTTCCATTTGTAGATGTTGTTACTACTATGCTAGATGAAAG